>CAYMYI010000012.1:27759-46126 GCA_964394585.1 uncultured Roseobacteraceae bacterium | reverse complement strand
GTTTCTGCAATCGAAAATGCTTCTATGTACGAAATCTTGGAAGAAAAAGTAGAAGAGCGCACCCAAGAGGTTATGCACCAAAAGCAAGAAATTGAACACCAAAAAGAAAAACTCGAAGTCGCCTTTAATAACGTGAAACTCCTTTCGGAAATTGGGCAGCTAATTACGAGCCATCTTTCCCTTGAGAAGATTTCGGAAGAGGTATACAAAAGTATCAATAGTTTGATGGACGCTCCCGTATTTGGGATTGGAATTTACAGAGAAGACGAAGAAGAAATTGTCTTTGAAACTTCGATTGAAAATTATGAAAAGCTACCGTCGTTTTCTTACCAAATGGACGACGAGCAGAGCTATTCGGTATGGTGTTTAAAAAACAAGGATGAAATTATCATTGGCGACATTCAGAACGAATACCAAAAATACATTCCTACCATAGCGCATTTAGAAACCGAAGAAGGCACCCCAAATTCTATTGTGTATATGCCTATTTGGGCTAAGTCTAAAGTGGTGGGGGTTATTTCTGTGCAAAGCTTCCAAAAATATGCATACACAGAATATCACCTCGACATTCTGCGCAACTTATCCATCTACTTAGGAATAGCCCTCGAAAACGCCTCTACCTATAAGCAAATCGAAGCGCAACGCAACCAAATTCAGGAAACCAATAAGAAGCTTACACACAGCATTAATTACGCTAGCCGCATCCAAACAGCCATACTACCAAGTATGGATAAAATTCGGAAAGAGCTACCAGAATCGTTCGTATTGTTCCGCCCTCGCGACATTGTAAGCGGCGATTTCTATTGGTTTGCCAAGCGCAATAATAAATTGGTAATTGCGGCAGTCGATTGTACCGGGCACGGTGTCCCAGGAGCGTTCATGAGTATGATTGGGAACGACCTCCTTCAACATCTTGTGATTGAACGTGGGTTACTCGACCCCGGACTCTTACTCACCGAGATGCACAATAGCTTGTACCGCCTTTTAGAACAAGGTGATAAAGAAGTTCGCGATGGTATGGATGTAGCACTCTGCGTGATTGATAAGCAACAAAATACGTTAGAGTTTGCCGGAGCCAATAATCCACTGCTTTTTATTCAGGATGATGTACATGGCACTCCGCAGCTCTATCGCATTAAAGGAGAAAAATACCCTGTCGGAGGGATGCGGAAAGAAAGTAGAGGCATTCGACAGTTCAAAACTCATAAAGTAAAAACATCTGTACCCTTAGAAATTTGGGCAAACTCCAATCAGTTAAGTGAGTTCGAAACTCCGCCATCCGTAACAGAATCGCGGACTACAGCCTATATTTTCTCCGATGGTTTCCAAGATCAGTTCGGAGGAAAAGATGGACGTAAATTCATGGCACGCCGATTCAGAGCGTTGCTTTACGAGATTCATAACAAACCTATGGACGACCAAAAGCAGATTTTGGAACAAAAATTAGAGGATTGGATTCAGTCGTCTCCCAATAAAAATCCACGTCAACTCGATGACATCTTAGTGATTGGAATGCGAATTTGATAATTTTCCCCCTTCTGCATTTCTTGTTCTCTCATTATAAACCCGTACAAATGCGTTCTGTTTTTACCGTAATATTTTTTGTGTTAAGTAATTTGTTATATGCACAAAATGTGCAAGTAAAAGGTAGTGATACGATGCTGCCATTACTGCGCGCCTTATCGGAATTGTACCTAGAAGTAGGCGCACAAAGTACACCAATCAATATTGAAGGTGGAGGGAGTAGTGTAGGCATTCAAGCCCTAATGAACAACCAAGCCACCATGGCAATGTCGTCGCGCGATTTAAAACCCGAAGAGCTCACCGCTCTCAATGCTTTTGAAAAGCAAATTATAGGTTTTGACGCCCTTTCCATCATTGTAAATGCGAGTAACCCAGTACAGAAGCTCACCAAAAAACAGTTAAAAGCGATTTTTTCAGGAGAAATTAAAAACTGGAGAGAAGTCGGTGGACAAGATTTACCCATCCAAGTATACACGCGATTTGCTACCTCTGGTACGCACGATTTTATGCGTACTCATGTGATGGATAATGCCAACTTTTCAGCAGAAGCCTCGGCAAAGTCTTCAAATGCAGGAATCGTACAGGCAGTATCCGAAAATATTGCAGGGATTGGTTTTGTTGGCTTAGCATACGTTGAAGATGTTGTAAAACCCGTTTCCATCTCGTTTGAAGGCGATTATATACGTCCTACTTTCAAAAATGCGCTCGACCGCCGTTACCCTATCGCCCGCCCATTGTATATTATCTACCAAAAAGAAGCAGCTTCAGCTCATGCTTTCTACGAATTTATTATGAGTCCTTTGGGGCAAGAGTTGGTAACGCATAAAGGGTACATTCCTTTCAAATTTGAGCCATAACGTATTTCATCTTCTTTAAAAAGAAAATATTACTGAACCATACACCGCTCTACCGGAGCGTGCCGGTAAGGCATTGATTACCCTACGCGTATATTCGGGCATCATGGCTTTGCTATTCCAAAGATTGGTGGCATACAAGCGTATCGCGAAACGTCGTTCGTCTGAATTCCCAAACAACTGAAAGGGGTGTACAGTACATTGGGCACTTCCTAATAAAACTGCATTGGCAGAAGGGTTCACTTTCATGGGCGTGCTTACTTCAAGGCTCTGTGGGCGGCTCGGCAACTTAGCTGCACTATAATGCGTGTGGAACAGGCTGAACTGAATACCCTTCGGGTTTTGGTACCGAATCCCAAATTTCGTCATCCAATTGGGCATCCCTGTAAAATTATTGCGTTCCATAAATCCTCCGCCTTCTTTCGAAGAATCCAAAAAGCTAGGCAGTACATCGGAGTTACTTTGGTAAGATACCGAAAGCTCAGCATGCCAATATTTACGCAGGCGATATCGGTTTTCAAACTCGAAGCCATAGCTTTTCCGTTCCCCGCTGTTTACGTAGGTATCAACCCCCGATACTTGAGGGAAGCGCAAAATTACATCGGTTTGTCGGCTGTAAAAAAACGTCAGATTCATGTTAATCCGATTGCTTAACGACTTAAAATTCCCCTGCCACTCTGCCGTACGAATACGTTCGGGAGTCAGCATCGCATTGCCTTGAATAATGGGTGGAAACTCAATATACTGTTCGTTGTAAGTAGCCGAACGAAAAGCCTCTCCGTACAAAAACTTCATCCCAAACAGCGGCCCATGGCGAAATAGCACACTGAAACGGGGCACCAAATCCCAAGGTTCGTTTACCACTTTATTCGCTTGCAACCCTCCAATAAAATGAAAAGAGGGGGAAATGCGGTATTGCCATTGAGCGTATACGGCATATTGCATGTCTTGGTATGCCGGAATAATAGGTAGAGGCGCAGGATTTGCCGATAGATTCAGGTTGAAAATATCGTATGGTTGATGCCCTCTTGGGCTATTGGTTCGTTCAGGGGAAATTTGTTCGCCGGTAAGCCTTTGCACAGTCCCCCCTACTAAAATGGTTCCTCGCTCATTATTGAGTTCAAAGAAGTTTACCATCTCCAACAAATAGCTTTCGGCTGTACCACGTGCGATGTCGTCGTTGGCTATGGCATTACTTTCTTGTAAAAACGACCGATTATAGGTTGCATTTAAAGAAACTCTCCAAAAATCACGGAGTTGGTGGGTATATCCTACATCGGTAAATAACCATTCGTGTTTTGAGTAATAATCTAAAAAGGCGCGGGTGGTATCTTGCTCTTGCACAATCGAAATAGGCAGCCATTGGGTAAAATACATAGAGTTTTGTTGGCTTCGCCCATAATAAGTATTGAAATGAAATCCGCGATTTCGTAAGGAAAACTCCCCTCCCATCCCTTTGGTATTCATCAGGATGGTACGAGTATTTTGGGAAGTGCGCTGTACCCCACTCTCCGGCAAAACAGGCGTGGTTTCATCAGAAGCCGTAAATTCCCAGCCTTCGTCGTTTACCAGATTTGCACCGGCATTGAGCCGCCAATTCCCCCAAGATACTCCTCCATGAATTTCGCCTTGTAGCCGCTGAAAACTGCCGTAGGTAACCGAAGCCTGCACACCATTTGTATGCGATTTGGTGATAATATTAATTACACCGGTATAGGCACCTGTACCATACAAGACCGAGCCGGGCCCTCGGATTAGCTCAATACGCGCAATTCGGCTGATGGGAAACATGCGGTTAATGGCTAAGTGCGTTCCGCCCTGCAAGTGCTCGCGTATCGGTCTGCCATTTAATAAGAATAATACTCGTGTGTTAAAATGCACTGTATTATCGCCTCGGATCGCGATAATATTTTCAGGCAGGAGTACCGTACCTAGTGTATACACACCCGCCATGCGGTCGAGTAGTTCAATGAGCGATGTTGCTCCATAGGCTTCAATCTGTGCAGAATCTAGCACGGTAACTACCGAAGGTGCATCAAAAATATCTTCAGCAACGCGCGAAGCAGTAGAAACTTTCTGTTGCTTTATTTCAAACGGTTGGAGGGAAAGGCTAAATAAGAAAGAAGAATCGTTAGTAGCTTGCGAAAATGCCGGCAAAGTCCAGATTGCGAACAAAATTATGCAGGCATATCTCTGTAGCCCGATAACTTGTTGCCAAATCGTTTTGGTGCGTTGTTGCATTTGCCCTGTACCCTTAGATGAATATTTCTGTAAACTCAGCTAGTCTTAACCGCAGAATATATATGAAAGCAGATTACTAAACCATCATCTTTGTATCAATAAAACTCGAAGTAGGTTGAGAAGTTTATCCGCTAGTGATGTGAGTTTGGTGGTGGTGGTTTCACAGAATGGAACAGGAGGAGAAAAGAGCTTTACAAGCTTACTATAAATGTAAGAAATAATGCAGATTTCCACATGCATTTTTCAAGATTCTTCAAGTTGGCTGGGGGGAGTAGGCGTTACCATAATCACTTCTTCGCGCTCTACAACCACAGCTCCCGGTGCAGCACCTTTGGGCTTTCGTACAAACTTTTTGGGGGTGTAAATTACCGGACAGAGGGAGTCGTGTTTACGCTGTGAATAATAGGCGGCTAAGGCTGCTGCTTTTTCCAACACTGGTTGTGGAAACCCCTTCCCGGCTTTGTACTTTATGACAACGTGTGAGCCGGACACATCGCGGGCATGCAGCCACAAATCTTCTTTAAAAGCATATTGTTGTGTAAGGGTATCGTTACTTTGTGCATTTTTCCCTACCAAAATATCGAAATCGGCATATTTAAACTTGCGGAAGGGTAAAATCGATTTTTGCGTTTGTTCTTTATCCAATCCATGTTTTTTGAGGTATTTGCGCAGTTCTTTTACATTTTCGATAGGTATTAAGGCAGCATAATGCATTTCAAGCATGAGCAATTCATCTTCTTTTGCGTTGATGTTTTCCTTGATTTTCTGAATCTCAATTTTTTGGTTCTTCGCCTTGCGGTAATAGACCTCGGCATTTTTTTGAGCGGTTAGTTTCTCGTTGAGTTTTATGCGGATGGGGGTATCGTTGTAGAAATCAAATAATTCAACTTGTTTACTTCGGGCAGGGATCTGATGCAAGTTCGCCATGATGATATGCCCCAGCTCTTCGTGTCGCGATTCGTGCTCTAGCTCGTAAAGTTTCTTCTGGTTTTTGGCAATATAACTTTGCGCCTGACTTATGCGTTTTTCCACTTTTTGCATAGCAGGGCGTTTTTCTTTTTCAAGAAATAGCACTTTGGCTAGCAATCTAAAATACTCGTTGGCAGCTTCAAGCGGGTTTTGAGTAGTGAAAAGGCACGAATCGGTCGGGGCAAATAGCAGAAGCGAAGGGCGTTGCTCACCATCTTGAAACACATAAAATGTGGGCTCGTTAAGTTCTTCGAGCAATTGCTCGATAAGTTCCCATTGACGTACCGAAGGAGATACGTCGTAATCGCGCATTTCGAGATACTCTTGCACTTCGCGGCCAAACGTAGGAAATACTTTCCGTAAGCCTTTTCCGGCGAGTGCCTCAGGGGTTTGCTCTATGGGGCGGTCGAGTGCATCGAGCAAAATCTCTCCATCTTGCGGATACTTCTTTAAAAACAAATCGTGTGCTTTGCCATTTTTACACAAAATAACGTTAGAACGGTTTCCGAATAGCTTAAAAAGTAGGCTGAACCCATGCGATAATTCTACAGAGAAGCACCGTTCATTCAAATACTGACGAACCCCTACAACTGCTTGCCCTAAGGCACTTTCGAATAAGTTGACCGAATTACGGCGTGTGCGCAGGAACGTTTCGGGGAATACCAACGCATTAAAATTGCTTACCAAAACGGCGCGTATCCAAAACTCGCGTTCAGGATTGCTAAACCCTAACACTAACTCATCTTTATTTTGAGAGAAACACGTACTAAACTCCATGCCTGTGAGGGGCTTTGCCAACGCCTGGCTAAGGTGTTTCAAAAAATAGTAGTTATTATGCATCGACATAGACAATCATCAAAACGTATTTTGCGAATCTCGTTGGAATTCTTCGGTCAGAAAAATTTTAGGAACAATACCACGCTTCTCGTAAATTGGTTGTTTTATTTTTTCATAAAATAAAACACATCCTTTTCAACCGACATATGAAATACGAAAAAACATTTGTGAGTAACCGTTTCCATTTAGAGGATTTCCCGAAAGGAGTCATTTCTAAAATGTGGTTACATATTATCAACAACGGCATTGGTGAGCCTGTACGCATACCCATTCTCATTGCCCGCGGAAACACCGAAGGTCCTGTGCTTGCACTCAATGCCGCCTTGCATGGCAACGAACTCAACGGAATCAACGTAATCCAGCGGCTTTTTGGAAAACTCGATGTAGCCACCTTGAAAGGGACTGTTATCGGTGTGTTAGTCGCCAACATCCCTGGCGTACTGCTTGGGCAACGCCGCTTTAACGATGGATTCGACCTAAACCGACAAGCCCCCGGGGCGAACGATGGTACCCCCAGCAGTGTCTATATTTTTCGTTTGATTGACCGCGTGCTCTCTAAGGCGAACTATCTTATCGACTTGCATACCACAGGCGAAGGCAAGCAAAACTGTTGGCATGTGCGTGCCGAAATGGACGATGCCGACACAGCCCGCTTGGCACGTTTGCAAAATCCTGAGGTAATTTTAGATAACGACCCCGACGAAACTTCGGTAAGGGGCTATTGCTCCAAACTGGGTATAAAATCGCTCACGCTCGAACTGAAAGACCCTCTCGTATTTCAGAAAGATGTGATTGAAGATGCCCTTACCGGCATACGCAACGTAATGGCAGATTTAGGAATGATTGAAGGTTCCTTAACATGCTCGCTCGATTACACCATCTTATGCCATAAATGGAAGTGGATGCGCTCCGACGAAGGCGGAATACTAATCGTATTCCCCAAGCTTCTACAGAAAGTAAAGCAAGGCGAACTGATTGCCGAAGTCCGCAATATCTTTGGGGAAATGCAAAAGCAATTTTTCTCACCTCACGACGGTATCGTGATTGCCAAAAACACCAACCCTATTTGCCAAACCGGCACGGGTATTTTGAATATCGGCTATGAGTGCAAGGAAATCCCCTGCCTCGTTGACAATCGATAATGCTCATTAATGGAAACTTTCAATCATTCATATTGCCAATTTGTAGCTAATTTACCCAAGGATAATCCGCACCGATATTACCACGACTTTGAGTATGGGTTTCCGCTCCATTCTGACAACGAGCTATTCGGCAGGCTACTCCTCGAAATAAACCAAGCAGGGCTTTCTTGGGATATTATCTTGAAAAAGCAAGCGAATTTCCGAAAGGCATACGCTCAATTTAACATCGAGGCTGTAGCACATTTTGACGATGCCGACCGAGCACGTCTGTTACAAGATAAAGGCATTATCCGAAACAAGCTGAAAGTAGCTGCTGCTATATACAATGCGCAACAAATCATACAGTTACAGCAAGAGTTTGGTTCGTTTAAAGCATGGCTTGATGCACACCACCCACAACCTAAAGAAGCGTGGGTAAAGCTCTTTAAAAAAACGTTTCGGTTTACCGGAGGGGAAATTACCGGCGAATTTTTAATGAGCACAGGCTATTTGGCAGGAGCCCATGCTCCTAACTGCCCCATCTATCAGAAAATACTTACTGAGAAGCCTGCTTGGTTTCGATAAAGGAGTTTCTTATCAATGATGCTGCAAATAACCTCGCCAACGCTCCAACACCGTTTGGAAATCTTCGGGAAGTTCAGAATCGAACTGCATATGTTCTTTGGTAACCGGATGTGTAAACCCTAGTGTTTTGGCGTGTAAGGCTTGGCGCGGCATCTGTTTGAAACAATTTTCTACAAAAGCTTTGTATTTTGAAAAGCGTTCGCCTTTCAAAATTTTATCGCCGCCGTACATGGCATCGGAAAAGAGTGTATGCCCTATGTATTTCATATGTGCCCGTATTTGGTGCGTACGGCCAGTTTCTAGGTTACACTTCACCAAGCTAACATACCGCAGGTACTCCAATACCTCGTAGTGGGTAATGGCAGGCTTGCCATGTTCACCATCGGGAAATACGGCACTCATGCGCCGATCGCTGTAGCTTCTGCCAATATGCCCTTCAATAGTACCGCGTTCTTCTTTAGGTTCACCCCATACCAACGCATAGTAGGTTCGTTCTACAGTGTGATCAAAAAACTGTTTGGCAAGGTGGGTCATAGCCTCATCGGTTTTGGTAATTACCATCAACCCCGAAGTATCTTTATCAATTCGGTGTACTAAGCCGGGCTTCATCTCACCATTGCGCGAAATGGGTAGGTTCTCAAACCGATATGCCAATGCATTAACCAAAGTCCCCTCCCAATTGCCATGCCCTGGATGTACTACCATGCCAGCTTCTTTGTTAATCACTAACAAAACTTCATCTTCGTAAACTACATTGAGGGGTAAGTCTTGAGGGATAATTTCCGTTTCGGTCGGTGGCTTCTCAAAAAGTACCGTTACAACATCGCCGGGGCGTACTTTGTAGTTTGTCTTTACGGCTTGGTCGTTTACACGAACCAATTCTTGTTTAATCCCCTCTTGTATTTTGTTGCGCGATACGTTCGGTAGCCGATCGATTAGAAACCGATCGAGGCGAAGTAACGCCTGCCCGGGGTCTACCTCAATACGATGGTGTTCAAATAACGATTCCTCTTCTTGCATACTTACTTAAGCGGGTAATTGTGGATCGGTAGAGTTATTATTTGCTTCTGAAGAAATATCGGAAGCAGCTTCGTCCATAGCCACTTCAATTTCTTGGGTATTTTGGGATTCTTCGGGGAAAAACGCTTTACTACGAAAAATAGTGATGAATACCCCTATAAAAATGGAGGCATCTGCCACGTTGAAAATAGGCCAGAACGAATAATAATTCCCTCCCATAATCGGAATCCAGTTGGGTAAAAAGCCTTGCCAAATATCGAAGTAAAACATATCAATCACACGGCCATGAAACCAAGGATAAAATGGCGGAGGAGTATCTAAAGGAACAGCGTTTCCTTCAATAAATACTCCGTAGAAAGTACTATCGACTACGTTGCCAATAGCCCCTCCTAAAATTAACCCCATACACCAGATAAAACCACGGTGCGTTTTAGCATTGCGAATGAGCGTGAAAATATAGTACCCGATGCCAAACATAGCCACCCACCGAAAAAGCGTGAGTGTGAGTTTACCGTACATCCAATCGAGCTGAATGCCAAATGCCATCCCGTTATTGAGGGTGTAGTGCAGCTTGAGCCAATCGCCTAACAGCACAATTTCCCCAGGGCGACCGAGGGGCATGGTTTCGTGCACGGTGAGTTTCACCGCTTGGTCGATTATAATCACGAAGAGGGCTAGTAGGTAGTATTTTGTGTATTTCATGGTTTTTCCTTTACAACTACGCGAAAAATGCACATCCTATGCAAAATTACTGGTATTTTGCACGTTTATAATCATAAAAAAGGTTAGGAATGTTTTGCATTAAAGATAGTTGCAAACATAATGAATTCTATGGGAGTCTGTGTTTTAAGCGGTAAGCCGTACAAATGGTGGTTGGGAAAGCTCTTCCTTTTATTGGGGTTGAGTTTCCAAACAGTTCCTGGCACTGCACAGCATGTGTATTCTGTGGATAGCCTCATGGAGTTTTACCAAAAAAAAGCAGAGCGCTTTCTCATCAAATCGCCTTATGTAAAAAATTATTTTCGGATTGATTACCGAGGCATTCATATTTATGGAAATGCTTCGCAAAAGCAAATTGACCGCCCCGAATTTATCCTTAGTTGGTACGATTTGGACGCATTTAAACGCTTGGTACGCTATAGCGGAGTCGATTACCAATACAAAATGTACACACAACGTGCTTTCGATGTATTTGATAGCACTATGATTAAAGTGGCAGATATCTTAGAGCAAAACCACAACAAACTCCCTATCGGCAAACGAAAACCCCTTTCGGGATTGCGTATTGCTATTGACCCAGGGCATATCGCCGGCGATTTAGAGATGGCAAAAGCCGAAGGGCGCTTTATTGAAATGACCACCGAAGGCGGTGAAAAACTGTCCATTTTTGAAGGAGAACTTACACTTTCCACGGCTTTAGTGTTAAAAGACTCCCTAGAAGCATATGGTGCCGAAGTGATGCTCACACGCGATAAAGGCAACTACTCGGCAACGGGGCTGTCGTTTCACGAATGGCGGAAGAAAGCGCTCCCTGCCTTGTTGCAGCGCTTAGGATACTCGAAAGCAAGCGTAAATAACATTGTAAAGAATGCCCCTAACAGTTATATCTTTCAGAAATTCTTCAACCGTGCCGATTTGGAAGCCCGCGCCGACAAAATCAATGCGTTCCATCCGAATTTTACCATTGTGCTGCATTTTAATGCCGATGTGAAAAACCGTGGATGGAAGCGACCCAGCAACCGTAACTACAGCATGATGTTCGTACCGGGAGGGTACTTGTACAACGAGATGAACAGCCCGCAAGCTAGGTTTGAATTTTTACGTGCCCTTATTTCGGATAATATTGAAGAATCTACCCATCTTTCTTCGTGCGTAATGCAAGCGATGGAAACACTATTGGGCGTTCCCCCAGTACCCGAAGAAGAGGATTTATATTATTTGGAGCGCTATTCGCTCAAAATAGATAATGGAATTTATGCCCGAAACCTTCGGTTATGCCGTATTTTGAACACACCAATTTGCTATGGCGAAGCGTTGATTCAAGATAATGAAGAAGAAATTAGAGCGCTCGCACAAAATGATTTAAAAAATGGGGTAATTGCCCCTCGTATCCGGCAGGTAGCACAGGCGTATTTTCGTGGTATTTTGCGGTATGTGCAACAACGCCAACACGATCGCGAGTATTGGTAAGGTTTGCCTGAATGAAAGCGGGCAGTGCCTTTATTACTATCTAAAACAAACTCACGAATGGTTGGCAATACTAGGCTTAGGATCATACCCAAACATACCACGCGATTTTATATCGTGTGCTACTGTTTCGGGAACCATTTTTTCCCATCCTTCTTCTTTATTTTTAATCATTTTAATAACCGTATCGGAGATAATATGAAGATGTTCTTCTCGCACATCCACTATGTTTTCAATCTTGTTATTATCGGCAAGATAGGTGTACAGGTGGCTTAGGTGTGGAGCAATTTCGATATCGTTGCTGTTCATGAGTGTGCGTGTACCAGGTGCAAACGAGGGATAAATGAATAGTTTCACGTTTCTTCCGAATAGTAAGCCAAATGCTTCTAAAATGCCTCCGGGCATGTATTCGTAGTATTTTTCTTCGAAAATATTGAACAGATTGTGTACGCCCATTACCATTCCTATTTTCCGGTTTCGGGTAAACTTAGAGAGGTATTTCACTAAGCGGTAATATTCATGATAGTTTGAAATGAGTACGTGTTGCCCTAAATCGCACAAAATATCTACTCGGTCTAGGAAATCTTTTTCGTCGATATCACCTCCTACCGAAAGATTGTTGAGTGTTAACTCCGCCAATACCATCGTTTTTTCAGAGTCAACATCTTCTTCTTTAATAAAATACTCATATCCTTTTTCAAGCATATCTACGTTCACGTGAGTAGTAGGTCGAAATCTACCTCTGAGTACCAAAATATTTTTTTTGTAGAGGGCATCAGCTGGTTGGTGTACACTGCCATCGGGGCCGAACAGCGTTGCTTTTGCCAATCCGCTCTTTACCAGTTTAAGACTGAACAAGCGGTGATCTACATTACGGAAATCGGGGCCTTCGAGCAAAAAGTAATCGATTTCTATGCGGAAGGTGTCCAAATCGTCAATAAGTGAGGTGAGTAGCTGTTCAGGGTTGTCGGAATAATAGAAACAGGCGTATATGAGGTTTACCCCTACAATTCCTAATACCTGTTGTTGTTGTAGGTTATCGTTATCTTTCAGAATTACATGGATGATACAATCGTTGGGGGGAGTATTGGGGCGTAATTGGAAGCGTACCCCTAACCAACCTCTGCCTTCGTTGGTTCGGTGGAAGTTGATTGCTTCCACTGTATTGGCGAAAGCAAAAAAGCGAGTGCTCTCTACCCGATGTTGGAGGCGCTTATCAAGCAAGCTATACTCCTTATTAATCATTTTGATAAGGCGTGGCTGGCATACATATCTGCCACTTTCTTCGGGACCATAAATAGCGTCGGAAAATGCCATATCGTATGCCGACATGGTCTTGGCTATAGTACCCGAAGCTCCTCCTGCTTTAAAAAACTGAGCGGCAGTATCTTGCCCTGCGCCAATTTCGGCAAATGACCCATAAATTGAAGCATCTAGGTTGATTTTAAGCGCTTTTTCTTTCGTGGTTAATCTTTTGAATTCCATAAGAAAATAAGTGGTTTACGTGGTATATCGGCTTCCCCATTTAAGGCTCTAAACTACCTTATTTTGAATCTCTATCTAAAGAATCAACCTTAAAAAATTTTGAATATTTTAAAGCCTAAAGAAAAACATACCGAGATTAAACGTAGTGCCAAAACGATTGGTAAGTTAGTAGAGTTATTTTTTCACGTAAAACTTCAAGATGCCTCCATATAGGGGCGGTGTATGTGCTAAGTCTTATTACATTTCAATCAAATTGTATTGAATGAAGGATACATTCCCGAATTATTCGGTAATTTTTGTATTTTATTTAGTTAAAGATATACCCGCCTGGCAATGTTATATTTGTAGCCTTGTTGCTTTCGGGTCAATATCACTCCTTAAGTATTCTATTTTCTTACGGGTGTACTCAAACTACTACAAAACTCACGTGATTCGCTACCTTACCATACTACTCTTCTGGTTATTTGCCCAAATGATAGGAGGTTGGCAAGAGGCAAAGGCTACCTCGGGTTTTACAAGGCAAGAGTCGCTAATTTCTGATACAACTCGGGTCGCTCTTTTAAACCAAAAGGCTTCAGAACGTTTGTTGCAAGGTGAACCTTCGGCAGCTTTCGATATAGCGCAAAAAGCACTACAAATAGCCGATAGCCTCACTTTTACAGAAGGAAAAGTGCGTAGTCTGTTTCTTATGGGAAAATCAAACAGGCAGCTCAAAGAGTATGGCACTGCATTGAGTTATTATTTACAATCGCTTAATGCGCTGAAACAGACGAAACGTTACCCTACGTTCTTTTCAAAACTCTATGCTGAGATAGGCTCTCTTTACTTTGATTGGGGCGTATATACCAAGGCAGTGGAAAACCTAGAAATAGCGTATCAGTTCATAGATCCTACTCGTTACGATACGCTATTTAGGTTTGAAATAATAGAACAGCAAGCCCTTGCCAACGAACGAATCGGAGAATTAAACAAAGCACTGCGGTTATACATACAACTGCTCAACGAAACGGATACGCACCCTCTCCCAGAACCACGTTTGCAGTTATTGGCAAAAATTGCCGCGCTCTACCAAGAATTGGAAGATCCGACCGAAGCGGCCTACTATACCCATCAAATTTTAGAAATACACGAACAATGCGGCGATTCGGTGAGTATCGCGGCAACATATAATAATTTGGGTTTTCTCTATAAGCAGTTTGGGCATACGTTCGATGCCCTCACGTTTTTTGAGAAATCGCTAACCATGAACCAACGGCTGCGCCAATACCCGAACCTTGCCCATAAGGTTAGTACCGATACGCTCGCTACCATTGCCAGAAATATCGGGGTTTTACACATTACAGAAGGAAACGCTCCCCAAGCGCTGCCCTACCTAGAGCAAGCACTTTCTTTTGCAACGCAAGGCAAGAACCAACGCCAACAAGTAGCTTTATTAAATGATATTGCGCAAGCCTATCTGTTTACAGAAGCCTACTACCCTGCCAAAGAATATGCACTACAGGCGGTGGAAATTAGCGAGGCTAAACAATGGCTTGAAGCCTACTCAAATGCGTGCCTAATCCTCTCGGAGGTATATGAGGCAATTAAGCTCCATAAAAAATCGCTTGAGTTTTACCGAAAACACACCGAAGCCCAAAACTTACTTAGGCAACGCGAGAATCAAGAGCGGGAAGAAGCAATGCAAAAAAGGCTGGAAGCCGAAAAAACCGAACAAAAGCTACGGCAACTTATCGCCGAACGCGAACTGAAAGAACAAAACATTAAACAGCTAATGCTGCAAGCTCAACAACGCGAGAGCCAACTCGAGCTACTAAAGAAGCAAAAAGAGCTGCAAGAAGAACGCACTCGAATTGAAGCCTTAGAAAAAGAACGCGCTATTCAGGCACTAGAGTTGGCTAACGAAATTCTACGTTCCGAAAAAAAAGACAGAGAAATTAGTAATCTACAAAAAGACCGCATGATTCAGGCATTAGAACTCAACGAGCAACGACTCCGCGATGAAGAACGCCAACGAGAAATCGATTTATTAGGAAGAAATAACCAGATTTTAAGCCAAGAGAAACAACTACAACAACTTAAATTGCAAGATGCCGAGCGAGAGCGTAATTACATTGTTGCCGTATCATTACTGCTACTAATCCTCATAGTTTTTGCGCTGTGGGCGTTTTTTCAGCGGCAACGCGCTTACCGAACTATGCAAAAGCAAAAGCAGGAAATTGAAAGTGCGAATGATACTTTGCGTGTTCAACACCAACATCTGCAAGACGGTATCAATTATGCACATACGATACAGCAAGCCATTTTGCCCAAGTTCAATGAAATTGCACAAGGAATCCCTAACTTTTTTGTGATTTTTAAACCACGGGCTACCGTATCGGGCGATTTCTACTGGTACCACCGAATGCCTCCTGCGGGCGGAAAACCCGAACGGATTTTCCTAGCTGTAGTCGACTGTACCGGGCATGGTGTTCCCGGCGGATTTATGTCGATGATTGGCTACTCTCAGCTTAATATGCTCATTAAAGAAAAAGACCTGGAAAACCCCCAGCAAATCCTCACACAATTGCACATAAATATCCGTGAGGCACTGCACCAAGCCGAAAACCGTAACAAAGACGGAATGGAAATCGCGCTATGCCGTTTGCAACCTTTGGGCAATGGCACCCGAAAACTTGTATTTGCCAGTGCGCACCTTTCGGTAGTGCATTGGCAAAAAAACTCAGGAAATATTCAGTTTTACAAAGGAGATATTGCCCGCATTGGGGGAGATTTCGCTACCTCACATTCTTTCAAAAATTGGGAAATTACCGTGCGCAAAGGAGATCGCATCTATCTTTTTACCGATGGGCTAGTAGACCAGTGCAATCCCGAACGGCGGAGATTTGGAAAAGCAAACATTCAACAGATGATTCAAGAAAGTAGTCTTTTCTCATTGGAAACTCAAAAAGCCTATATTGAAGAAACTCTCCAAGATTTCCAACAAACTGCCGAACAACGCGACGATATCACTTGCTTTGCCTTTGAAATATAAACTCTATGTACTCTTAACAGAATAGCCAGTATGAATCCTATCACCATTTTAGAAACTACTCGCCAAAATGTGCTTTCGCTAGCCGACAACTACAGCCATCTACAACTAAACCACATCCCGAAAGGGTATACCAACAATCTAATATGGAATATGGGGCATATCTTGGTTACACAGCAGCTCCTCTGCTATCGATGTGCAAGCTTACAAACTTATCTGCCTGAAGTGCTGATTGAACAATTCCGCAAAGGTACAGCACCTAACGGAAACGCTACTCAAGAAACCATAGAACAGATTAAACAACGATTGCAAGAAACAATTTCCCGACTCAAAGAAGATGTTGATCAACAACGGTTCACCCACTACCAGCCCTACCAAACTAGCTATGGTGTTCAGCTCCATTCTTTCGAAGATGCACTGGTTTTCAATAACGTACACGAAGGTATGCACTTAGGTTATATGCTCGCACTGTGCAAAAATATACCGAACTAACTGTAGTATTAATTTACAGGGCTTGAACTGCCTTAGTCCAATGATACCCAATTCCAAAATACGCCTCGCTTAGGTATACTCCACAATAAAAAAGATGGAAAGATACCCTTGCAGATTAAGGAGTACTATTCGAAGAAGGAGAATTAGACGATTGGGGGAGTTTATCGCGGATTTCGAGTAGAAATCGTTTGATATTTTCCAGCGACTGAATCATTTCTACAGTATCCGACACATCCGTTTTCTTTTTAAGGATTTCTTGTGCTCCACTAAGCGTATATCCTTTTTCTTTTACAAGATGATAAATGGTTTTAAGCGTCTCTAAGTCTTCTTTGGTATACTGGCGAACCCCATTTTTATTTTTTCGCGGCTTCACCATTTCAAATTGGCTTTCCCAAAAGCGAATAAGCGATGTAGAAACATCGAACTTTTTAGCAACTTCTCCGATCGTATAATATCGTTTTTCAATATCCATGGTGCGCTCCGATTATAAAAAAAGCAGTAATGGATAAAATTACTGCTTTATTCATGGAAACTAAACTTCTTTTAGTAACCCAACGACTGGTTTTCCTCACTCGCTTTTCTGAGTAAGATTTCGTACTCTTCGGGAGTTAAATCTCCATGGAAGAAATTAGTTGGATCTATCTTACGCCCATCTTTAATTACTTCATAATGTAAGTGCGGCGCTACCGACATGCCGGTATTACCAACTTCACCTATTTTTTGTCCACGAGTTACCTTTTGCCCTTTTCGCACATCGAACTTGCTCATGTGGGCATACTTAGTAACATATCCGAAGCCATGGTCAATTTCAATTTCATGCCCGTATCCTTTCAAACTACGCTGTACTTTCACTACAGTTCCATCGCCGGTAGCATAAATTGGAGTACCTACAGGTGCTGAAAAATCGCATCCGGTATGCATTTTACGTACTTTCAAAATTGGGTGAATGCGGTAACCAAAACCAGAGGCAAAACGCTTCAGATTCTGATCGGAAATAGGGCGAATGGCAGGGATGGATGCAAGCATTTCTTTTTTGTTCATCGCCATTTCAAATAGTTGATCGTACGACTTCGTCTGAATGTACATTTGGCGCTTTAACCGTTCTATTTTATCCATGGTCCCCAAAATCAAATCTTCGTGCGAAAGTTTGCGATCGATCAAATCTTGATACCTTTCGCTCCCACCTGCGCCTGCAATACGAATTTGTTCGGGAATTGGCTCTGCCTCAAACACTACGCGATATACGTTATCGTCGCGTTCTTGCAAGTTACCCATCATTTTCTTAAGGTTTTCAACCTCTTTATTAAGCAGGTTGTAAGAAAAAAGTAAATCTTCGTTCTCTTTCTTCAATTGCATTTCCTTCTGCGAGGGGAAATACTCCGATCGTACGATAGAAATAATAAACCCAAAAAGGATACAGACTGAAAGCAAACCTAACCCATTGAGGACGACATCTACCTTCGATGTTTTGACACGCTCGTATCTACAAGTTTCTGTGTCGTAGTAGTAACTTATTTTAGCCATCAGTAGAAATTATTTGTGCTAAATTTGCCATGCAAAAATAGACAAATTCTAATTCGTGAAACATAGTCGTATGCGAATAAGTAACGAGCAAATGAACACATTCTTTTACGGATTCACAAGTTAAATTTAACTATACCAATATAATATTGTATTATTCTAATTTTTGACAGGATATAATTACATCTATTAGATATGAAGGCAACAGAAATCAGACAGCACTTCCTCAATTTTTTTAAAGAAAAAGGACATACTATCGTTCCTTCCGCCCCTATGGTGGTAAAAAATGACCCTACATTGATGTTCACCAATGCAGGCATGAATCAATTCAAAGATTACTTTTTGGGGAATGCCGTCCCCGAATCGCGGCGCGTTGCCGATACCCAAAAGTGCCTGCGTGTTTCAGGGAAACACAATGATTTAGAGGAAGTAGGACTCGACACATACCACCATACCATGTTTGAGATGTTAGGGAACTGGTCGTTTGGCGATTACTTTAAACA
>CAYMYI010000012.1:0-27749 GCA_964394585.1 uncultured Roseobacteraceae bacterium | reverse complement strand
TGCATGGGCGTGGGAACTGCTTACCGAAATTTACAAGCTCCCCAAAGACAGGCTATACGTTACCGTATTTGAAGGCGACCAAGCTGACCAACTCCCTGCCGATACTGAAGCTGCTGATTTTTGGAAAAAACACATCGCCGAAGACCGCATTTTGTATGCCTCTAAAAAAGATAATTTCTGGGAAATGGGCGATACAGGCCCTTGTGGCCCCTGTTCCGAAATCCACATCGACCTGCGACCACAAGCGGAAATTGAGAAAAAACTTGGGAAAGAGCTTGTAAATGCCGACCACCCCCAAGTTGTGGAAATTTGGAACTTGGTTTTTATTCAATTTAATCGTTTAGCAAATGGCTCTCTTGTAAAACTTCCTGAAACTCATGTAGATACCGGTATGGGTTTCGAAAGGTTAGCTATGGCAATTCAGGGGAAATATTCTAACTACGATACCGATGTGTTCCAACCCATCATACAAGCAATTGCCCAAAAAGCGGGAGTATCGTACGGCAACGATGAAAAGCTCGATATTGCCATCCGCGTGATTGCCGACCACATCCGTGCTATAGCGTTTGCAATCGCCGATGGCCAGCTTCCTTCTAACAACAAGGCGGGTTATGTGATTCGTCGGATTTTGAGACGTGCCGTGCGCTATGGTTATAACTTCTTGCAGTTCAAAGAACCTTTTATGTACGAATTGGTGCCTTTGCTGGGCGAACAGTTTGCGGATGTGTTTCCTGAGATTAATGCTGAAAGTGAGTTTATCCAACGGGTGATTTCCCAAGAAGAAGCGGCTTTCTTGAAAACACTCGAAAAAGGATTGACTACCCTCCAATCGCTCATACAAAAACAAACCGAGCCCAAGGTAATTGCAGGCGAAATAGCCTTCGAACTCTACGATACCTATGGCTTCCCGTTTGATTTAACAGCCCTAATTGCTCGAGAAAATGGGTTCACCACTGATGAAGAAGGCTTTCAAAAAGCCATGAAGGTGCAAAAAGAACGTTCACGAGCCGCAGCTGCTACTGAACAAGGCGATTGGCACTATGTACATGAAGAGGAGGAAAGTGAGTTCATCGGCTACGATTACCTCAACTCCAAAGTGCGTATTTTGCGCTATCGAGAAGTGAAAGACAAAAAGAAAACGCTTTACCATTTGGTGCTCGATAAAACGCCATTCTATGCTGAAAGTGGAGGACAAGTAGGCGACCAAGGAATCTTGAAAAACGAGCAAGAATCCATTAAAGTACTCGACACCAAAAAAGAAAATGATTTAATTGTACACTTTGTTGAAAAATTACCACACACCCCTGAGGCTACTTTCGAGGCGATTGTCGATACAAGTAAACGATCCCTTACCACAAATAATCATACGGCAACGCACCTATTGCATGCCGCTTTACGCCGTGTTTTGGGCGATCATGTAGCACAAAAAGGCTCGTTAGTCAACGAAAAACTCCTCCGGTTCGATTTTTCGCACTTTGCTAAAATGACTGAAGAAGAAATTGCCCAAGTAGAGCACATTGTAAACCAACGCATTCGGCAAAACATCGCTCTCGACGAAAAGCGCAATGTGCCCATCGAAGAAGCTAAACGCATGGGTGCCATGGCTCTATTCGGAGAGAAATATGGCGATTATGTGCGGGTGATTACCTTTGATCCTAGCTACTCGGTAGAACTTTGCGGTGGTACACACGTGCCTGCCACAGGTCAAATTGGGTTCTTTAAAATTGTATCGGAAAGCTCTATTTCTGCTGGCGTACGCCGGATTGAAGCCATTACCGCCGAAACGGCGGAATCGTTTTTGAACGAGCAATTACAAGTGCTCAAAGAAGTGAATGAATTGCTCAAAAACCCCAAAGACCTCAAAAAGTCGGTTGAAAGCGTAGTGGCAGAAAAAAATGCACTACAAAAAGAATTAGAACAGTTGCGCAACAAAGAGTTACAATCGCTGAAGCAATCGTTGCTTGAACAAGTTGAATCCAAAGGTGATATTAACCAATTGGTTGCCAAAGTAGCCTTGCCCAATGCCGATGCTTTGAAACAGCTTTCCTTCGATTTACGCGAAAAAACTGATAATTTATTCTTAGTTCTCGCCGCCGACATACAAGGCAAGCCGCAAATCAGTGTGATGATTTCGGAAAACCTCGTTGATACCAAAGCACTCAACGCTGGTAAAATAGTACGCGAACTCGCTAAAGAGATTCAAGGTGGTGGAGGCGGACAGCCCTTCTTCGCTACAGCCGGAGGGAAAGATATTAGTGGGCTCGATGCTGTACTTGCCAAAGCTCAAACCATCGTGTAGTATTTCTCTGTAAACAATAAGCTATAACATATGAAAGGAGTTTACGAAGATTCAGAAACCCCTTTTTTTATAGTAAGCCTATCTTTTTACTATTCAAAATTTTCACTGATTGGATTTAGTTCTGCATCATACACTACAATGAGCGGATCAAATGGTTTATCAGGCTTTTCAAGGTCGGTCGGTTCACCATTCAAACCAATAATTCCCACTCCAGGATGCACCCCTGCAACCGTAATCAGTTCTTTAGCGAAAACGGGTGAATCGGTGGGTAAATGGCGTGCTTCTACTACATCGCCATCTTTACTAAATGCTGCTAATAGGACATTGTATGCCGTTAAGGAAGTAGACTCCACCATAGCATTGTAGTTTCTTCCGGCACCCATCCGTAAATCACGGAAGTTGGTAAGCATCAGTATGTTTTCTCCGTACGGGCGCAATGCCACCACATTTCCCTGAATGCTGATTTCTTTTTCCCAAGTAGTAGTCCCGCCCTCATCGAGCAAAAGTAAGAGTGCTTTGTCTACGGTAAAATTAGCGAGGTTGTAGCCATCGCCTTTTACTACTACCTGATAGCCATCGCCTGCAGTATAGCTAGCGTATCGTGGGTAAAGCACATAATTCTGATTTGTGGTAGGCACTTCTATTGTTTTGCGAATATTACCCAAGGTATCGTAATGCAGGAGGGTTGTATGGCCACTAATTCCTTTTTCTTGCTCTACAAATGTATAAACACTTACCAAAGCCCCTTCGGGTGTAGTAGAAATCGTAGCGGCTTCGCTGTGCAATTGTTTTACTAAAGCGCGGGCATTTACTTTCGGATAGGTTAGCCACTGAACTGAATTGTTTTTTACAGCTGCTATAAAGGCTTTGTGAATGCCTTCTTGCTTTTGAAAACCTGCTATATACTGAAACCCATACCGATCTTTTTCTGTAGCTAGTGTAATCATTTTTCCTTCTTCTGTAACCGAAAACGAAAGATTCGTAGCAGGGTTTTCACGCGCTAAGCGGACGGTATTTCCTTTATAAAGTACGCTATCGCTCGCCTTTATCCGCCAATTATTAGTGATGTTTTGCATGGAAACTTCCAATTGGCGGTTAAGTACATCGAGGCGAGTATCAAGGAAACGGCTTTCTTCTGCCATGTAGGCGGCTATACCATCGGGGTAGTTCTTCTTAAAAAACTCACGGTGCTTTGCCATACTTAGCGAAGTCCCTTTTCCAATATCAGAAAGTAAGGTACGACAGCTTTTCACCCCCGACATCACCTCTACAGTATGGGCAGCAACTTCCTCGAACGTAGCTGTAGAGTCCATCTTAAAATTGAGCTGATTGAACAAATTGAGCTTACCCACCTTGTAAGCAAATACATATTCGAGTGCTGAGTTTTCCTCGTATTCGCGGATAGTTTCAATTACAGACTCATCGATGGTGTACTCTTCTTCGGCAACTTCAGAAGTGGCATAGAGCTTTTCAAGGCGAGCCGTGAGCAAATCTTCATATACTTGGATGCGATCGCGCCAAACCGATATTTTATTATCAATTTCTGCTTTTAGTTCTTTTTGCCACTTTTTATAATTCCAAATTTCAAAGGTTGTGTTAAAGAAGTTTGCTCGTTCTTTCCCATCTTCCTGGTACTTTTCAATAGGCTTCACCGTGTACGTTTGGTTGTAACGTTTGATGGGGAACTGCTCTAGGGCATTCTTGTAATTCGCAAAATAGATTTCGGTAGAATCGTAGTGCCCGGCGATGTAGTATAAATCGTCAAAAAGTTGTTGGTCGGCAAGTAGAAGGAGGTCTTCGCGGGTTTCAAACCGATCGCAAATTTCTACGTAAATGGTATTTGCACGCTTGTAGTTTTCTAAAGACCGATTGAAATAGGTATATATGCTCGAAGCCTGCTTTTTAAATTGGAACGATTCGTTCACCATAGAATCTAAATCGGCGATAATGTACTGGTAATTTGCTTGCTGAACTAAGTTAGAAGGGTTCTTATAATTCAAAAACGCTATATAGTAATCGCCATATTTTTTAAGTTCTTTAGGGGTGAGCAAATCGCGTGCTTTCTGAAAGTAAAAAAAGCACGAATCGGCAAACAGTGTAGCTCCCTTGTAGTCTTTCAAAATATCGTAATCGCGGTAACTTTCATAATACATATAGCCCATCAAATGGTAGCGGTTTGGGTCGTAAGGGTCGTTAGATGCCTGCGTAGTAAGGTTATTTACTGCCAAGTTAAATTCACTTTTGGGCATATCGGGGCTGTAGGCAATCCCTTGGTATGATAGCTGCGCCAACGACGGCAGCGCACTTAACACGAAAAGCGCACAAGCAAACGTAATGCGTTGGGTGTTTTTTGAGAGTTTCATATTAATTGATAAATTTCTCGTGAACGGTTTTAAATAGAGAAGTGAATAAATACGCCTTTATGTACTTAACCTGCAAGGTATACCTCTTGGTATGCTTTGCCGATAAAAATACATCGCAGATTGTGCGAGAAAGTACGGTATTTTATAATTAGATGGCAAATTTTAGACATTCACTTTCTGGGAAACCCACTACCTTCATTTGTTCCAAAAAAACTCCATTGCACCTTATGAGATTCATCAAATCTGCTCCCTTTGTTTTATTATTTTCTCTTTGTACCATAGGCTTGCATGCCCA
Organism: uncultured Roseobacteraceae bacterium; assembly: GCA_964394585.1. Taxonomy (GTDB): domain Bacteria; phylum Bacteroidota; class Bacteroidia; order Cytophagales; family Flammeovirgaceae; genus CAYUJH01. The sequence continues at coordinate 22,792 of CAYMYI010000012.1, read as the reverse complement.
AGAAATAACTGCTCAAGAAGCTGCTTCTCCGGATACACTCATGCCCCCTCGAGTGCTTACCATTGCTGTAAAAAAAGCCCCGCCTTTCATTATAAAAGACCAAACCGGGGAGTTTTCGGGGTTGAGTATTTCCCTTTGGTCTCGCATCGCTGAAAAAATAGGAGTAACCTACGAGTATAAAGAATACGCCGATATGGTTTCGTTGCTAAAGGGGGTGGAAACCGGAGAGGTCGATTTGTGCATTAGTCCGGTAACTGTTACGGCAAACCGTTTAGAAGACTTTCATTTTTCGCAGCCTTTTTACATTTCGAGTTTAGGCATAGCCATGCATACATCGCGGAGTGCGATGTGGGTATCTTTTTTAAAGAATCTGTTTTCAGTTGATTTTTTCAGAGCGGTTGCCGCTTTATTTGCCATTCTGTTCATTTTTGGGCTGCTTATTTGGCTTGCCGAGCGCAATAAAAACAGCGAAATGTTCCCAAAAGGTATCAAAGGATTGGGCGATGGGTTCTGGTGGTCTGCCGTAACCATGACCACCGTCGGGTATGGCGATAAAGCACCCGTTACTAAATTCGGTCGATTTGTAGGGTTAGTTTGGATGTTCGCCGCCATTATTCTCATTTCGAGTCTTACCGCATCGATAGCATCGGCCTTGACGGTAAATACGCTTGGGTCGAGTATCGAAAATGTAGAAGATTTGCGTAAGTTCAAACTTGCTACTATTCAAGGTTCAAGCAGCGAGGCATACCTTACGGCAAACCGTTTAAAATTCCGAACGTTCGAAACTCCTTTGGAGGCCTTGGAAGCAGTAGCCCTCGAAGAAGTAGATGCATTTATTTACGATACACCCATTGTGAAATACTTTATCCACGAAGGCGAACTAACCGAAAAAGTAGAAGTGCTTTCCCATCCACTTACAATTGACTATTACGCGTTTGTAGCTTCTAAAGAAGAAAATGAATTATTCGATGAAATAAACCCCATTTTACTATCCTATCTTAACTCTCCTTTTTGGAAAGAAGAACTGCGCATTTACCACTCTAGCAATGTTTCCGACTAATTGCTCTCTAACTTTTCTGCCTCAAGCATAAGTTTCGTTTTGGTAATCGGTACAACGCCTAGCGACTCGCAAACGAGCCCGCCACCGAGGTTGGCAAGCCGAGCAATGGTTGCCAGGGGAAGCCCTGCCGCCAAACACAACGCCGCAATACTGATAACGGTATCGCCCGCCCCGGATACATCGGCAATTTCTCGTTTATGCGCTGCAATGTGGTAGTGTTCTTCCCGATTAGTGATATAAACACCATGTTCCGAGAGGGTAACCATTGCACTTTCGAAAGGCATTAGCTCGTATAGAGCGTCAATTCCCGCACGTACCGAGGCGATATCTTCGCCACGGGCTTCTATGTGTACCCCCTCGCAAAGTTCTTTCAAATTTGGCTTAAATAGTGTGCTGTGTGCATATGCCAAAAAGTTTCGCTTCTTCGGATCTACTACAGTAGGAATGCCCCGTTGCGTTGCCATGTGGATAATGGCTTGGATCAGCGGCTCGGTCAGTACTCCCTTATCATAATCTTCAAACACGATTACATCTACCTGCTCAAGCATTTCTTCGATTTTTTTGCGCAAGCGTTCCGTATCAGCAGGGGTAATGGGGTGGTCCATCTCTGCATCAACGCGAAGCATATGCTGTGAACCTGCCATAATTCTATGTTTAATCGTGGTAATGCGCTCTTTGCTTCGCAAAATCCCCTCTGTACGCAAACCATGAGCATGCAACAAACTATCAAACACTTCGCTATCGCTATCATCGCCAACTACGGCACAAAGGATGGGAGTAGCCCCTAGTGCTAGTAAATTCAACGCTACGTTGGCAGCTCCGCCCAATCGCGATTCGCGCTTTTGTACATTGACTACCGGAACAGGTGCTTCCGGAGAGATGCGCTGCACTTTGCCCCACAGGTAGGAGTCAATCATCACATCGCCGACGACTAACACCTTCATTTGATTAAACTGCTCAAATAATGCCGATACATTCATAGGAACGACGAAACGTTAAGCAGCTTTCCACTTGATATTGCAGCCTAGGCTTGGCTTTTGCGCATCGGTAATGGGTTTCCCCGCTAGTAGAGCCTCTAAAGCTGCTCGTAAATCTTCGCCAGTAACCGGGATGTCGTTACCCGGTCGCGAGCCATCGAGCTGACCGCGATACACACAGGCTAGAGCAGCATCAAACACATAAAAATCGGGAGTGCAAGCAGCATCGTAGGCTTTTGCCACAGCCTGAGACTCGTCGTATAGGTAAGGGAACGGATACCCTTCGGCTTGGGCTACCTCGCGCATTTTTTCTGGGGAGTCGTCGGGGTAGTTTTCTACATCATTTGAGCTGATGGCTACAAATGCTATACCTTTTGGGAGGTAATCGTTGGCTAAACGTACCAGCTCGGCATTCACATGCTTCACAAAAGGGCAGTGGTTGCAAATAAACATTATCACGGTAGCCTTTTCTCCTTTGAGGGTTTTCAGAGAATACGCTTCCCCCGAAACAGTATCAGGTAGTGTAAATTCAGGGGCAACAGTCCCCAAGGGCATCATGTTCGAAGGTGTTCTTGCCATAATATTTCTTTATTCTTTTAATTAAGAACTATGCTTTATGATAATACAAGCTCGATAGGTTTTCTGTTCGCAATATTTCCGTTCCTACTTGGAGTACCTGGTCGGGGGTAACTTGGCGAATGAGTTCCGGTTCTTGGTTTGCCAAATCGGGGTTGCCCAACACTGCAGCTTGTGCCAGTTTAATACACCGATTGAGTACTTCCATTTCCGAAAACACCACCGTAGACTCTGCTTGTGCCTTTACCTTGCTGAGTTCTTCTTCTGAAATTCCCTGACTGAGTACTGACTCGATACACGCTTGCACGGCTTGTTCGCCTTCTGCAGGTGAAACTCCGGGATGCATACGCCCCGAAATGGTGAGTAAGCCGGCATCGAACGAACCGCTCACATAAGCCCCGATGTTCGAAAAAACAGCCTGTTCTTTTACCAATTTCTGGTACAAATAAGATGACTTCCCCCTTCCCAACACATCGCTGAGCAAATCGGTGGGGTAGTATGCTTCGTCGGTTTTAGCGCACATGTGGTACACCATGTATAAGGCATCTTGTGGTACATTGCCTTGCACGGTTTGTTGTCGATAAGCCGTTTGTACAGGTTCTTGGGGTAAGTTTCGGAGGGGTACTGGCGCCGAGGGGATTTCACCAAACCATTTTTCTGCGAGTGGGCGTACTTCTTCTACGGTAACGTTCCCACCTACCACCAAAATAGCATTGTTGGGCGCATAGTATGTATTATAAAAAGTACGGACATCGTCCATAGTAGCCTGTTCGATGTGCCCGATTTCTTTGCCAATCGTAGCCCACCGATACGGGTGAGTTGTGTATGCCAACGGGCGTAGTTTGAGCCACACATCGCCATAGGGCTGGTTTAAATAACGCTGTTTAAACTCCTCTATCACTACTTTGCGCTGTACTTCAAGCACCTGAGCATCTAACGAAAGGTGCCACATTCGGTCAGACTCTAGCCAAAATGCCGTTTCCAAATTTTCTTTGGGTAATACCAAATAATAATTGGTGATATCGGGGCTAGTAAAGGCATTATTGGTCGCACCTGCACGTTGCGCGGCTAAGTCGTACTCGGTAACGTGTTTTGAACCTCCGAACATCAAATGTTCAAATAAATGGGCAAAACCGGTTTTATCGGGGTGTTCGTCGCGCGAGCCGACATCGTATAAAACATTCACCGTAGCCGTAGGCAAGGTAGAGTCAGTATGCACAAAAACGCGTAAGCCGTTCGCTAAGGTAAAGGCGTTGTAATGGATCATGAAATTTATATTTTCTGTATGTGATTGCGAATTTAACGCACATAACGGACGATTACAGGGTTTCTCATCCTCTTTTGTCAATTAAAACTGATAGCTATTTTCAAGGGTTATAGGATAAATGACTGTATACAAGAGGAATAACCTACCAAAACTCTGTGGAACTAGGCGGTACTTTGTAATTTTATTCCCTGATTGTTCAATCCTGAAAATGCAATTCCGTGGCCGACTACTACTCCATTTTAGGCGTTAGTTTTTACGCATCGCAAGAAGAAATTAAGCGAAGCTACAAGCGGCTTGCGGTTCGCTATCATCCCGATAAAAATCCTGGCGATACACAAGCCGAAGAAAAGTTCAAACAGATTAGCGCAGCGTATCAGGTTTTATCTCATCCCGAAAAAAAGGAACAATACGACCAGCTCATTCTCTATGCGCTTACCCAACAATTTGGGGGCGAGTCTGCCTCGGCACCTTCCGTAGCTCGCCGGCAGCGCCCCCAACCGCAAGAAACGTTCGTGCGTATGGTTACGCCCTTAGAGCGCAGGAAGGCGCGCCAAGTGTATGTATTTAGTGTGGTTACTATAATTTGTTTAATGATTTTCTGCGGCTGGTTTTTCTTTTTTATGGAACGTTTTTCAGCAGAAAGCTGGACACGCCAAGCCTACGAAGCTTACCAAGAAAACGATTATGCAAAAGCACTTGGCTTCCTGAGCGATGCCTTCAAAAAAATTAACGACATCCCCGAAACCAACTATTTGAAAGGGATTATCGAGCTGTATCAGTTCGAAAACTATAAAGTAGGACATCGGTTTATTGACCGAGCCATTGTGTTTTCTAAAGAGCAAGCAGTTCCCATCCCACCGCAATACTACCTCGACCGAGCTTATGCTGGCTACAAACTAGGTTTGTACGATAGCACTGCCGCCGATTTAGATACTGTATTAGCCTATGTACCGCACCATCGGCATGCTCATCTTCTGCGTGCCGATGTACTCCTCTATCACGAGCAACGCTACCAAAAAGCCATCGAGTTCTATCAGTTTGCTGCAGCTTCCGACACATTTTTGCACGCAGCTACCATGGGGAAAGCTATTGCACACCATCGGTTAGGTAACTACGAGCAATCGGAACGTCTTCTCGAAATTGCTAAACGCCAAGAACCTAACGATGGAGCGGTAATCTATTACCAAGCACTAAATGTATTAAAAGCCGAAAAAGACACGCTCCGTGGTTGTATTCTGTTAGAAGAAGCCAGTGGTATGGGCATTCGGGCAGCTACCACCGAACAGTATACCTATTGCCAAGACGACTCTACCTGGTATTACGAGCTGTATCCCGTTATTTTCAATATTGACCCTAATGAATGAACCAATATTGAGTACTAATACGCTAGCGAATTTATTGCTGAATTTCCGATAAAATATTTTGAATGCGTACATCGAGCGTTGGGAAATCGGTATACCCTTCGGCAATAAGATAAAAGTACGTATCGCTGGTTTGCATAAAAAGTCGGGGAAACGAAGTTGCGTTCAATTGTTTGGCTAGGGCAAAGTCGTATTTTGCGTATTGCTGGTATTCTTCCATGTGCATTTTCGCTACAAATGTGTGCGGGTCTACTTCAAAATCGAGTGCCAAATTGTAATAAAAAGAATCTTGGGTGAGGTCTTCTCCATATTGATACACGGCGCGTTGCATAGCGTGGGCAAAACTCAGACTTTGTTGGGGGCGTACTTGCTTGAAAATCCCTAACGCCGTAGCGGGAATGAACGAATCGTAAATGTACCTGCCTTCTTCGTACTTTTTTAGAAAGGGCTTGCCAAAGGTTACCCCGGTAGTTTCCGAAATCCGTTCTAATAAATTATAAAACCCTAATGGGGCTAATTTATGAACCGGGCCTACGCGTTCGTCGAGTACCAAACCACCACTTACTACCTCAAATTCAAACGAACTGCGATATTTTTTGTATACCGACTCTACCACAGGGCTAAAACCATAACACCACGTACAAAGGCTATCGAATACGTAAATAATCTTTACTTTATCCATATGCATAAAATAGTTACTATCTTACGAATACACAAAAACAAAACGGAAACGACCTGTACGACCTTCCCGTTTCACAATTTCCAAACAGATTCCTCAACCGGTATTGCGCAAAGCACCCGCTATCCCGTTAATCGTCATTAGTAAGTTAAGCAATGTATTTTCGCGTTCGGCTTCGGTACTGCCGTTGCTTTTCATATGGCGCCACTTTCGTAAGAGCTTAATTTGGCTTTGGTGTAACGATTGTAGAGCGGCTTCGCGCAGTAAGTTTGAATAATGATGATTCGGCCTACGCTCTTGAAAAGGCTTTTCAAATATTTCGTCAATAATACTGCGTGTACGCGCCAACTCTTCAGAAAGCATGGTATAAATGGTGTTTTTTGCTGTTTCATCTTCCACCAAATCGGCGTAATCTTTCATCACCTTCTCGTTGGTGGCTGCCAACGATGTATCTACATTGGTGAGGATATACCGAATGGTAGGATCGTTGCGGAACGCTTTCTTCAATGCTTGAAACTCTGTTTCTTTTTCTGTTTTTAAAAGATACAGCGTATGCCCTACCCCATACCAACTGGTGATGTTGTATCGAGACTGCGCCCAACTAAATACCCAAGGGATAGCGCGTAGATCATCGAGGGTGCGAGTACCTGTTCTGCGCGCCGGACGCGACCCGATACGGCTGCTTTCAATGGCATCGATGGGGGTAGCCTCGCCATAAAATTGTAAGAAATGCGGGTTTTGGATAAGCTCTTGGTAAAACGCTTTGCTTTTTTCGGCAAGATAGCTCAAGGTGCTTTCTAACGGATGCCGTTTCGGCGTTTCGCGGAAGGCATCGTAAATGGTAGCAGCCGCAGTACTGGCTACTAACATTTCGATGTTAGAGCTAGCATTGAGTTTATTAGCATATTTCTGCGAAATGGTTTCTCCTTGTTCGGTCAACCGCATATCGCCATTCACAGAGTTAGGTGGCAGGGCTTGAATAAACCAATTGGTAGGGCCGGCACCTCTACTTATCGAGCCACCTTTCCCGTGGAAAAAACGGATTTTAATCCCTTGGCTTTGCCCTAAGGCTGCTAACTGTTCTTGAGCTTTATACAAATTCCACTGACTTGCCAAAATACCGCCATCTTTGTTGCTATCGCTGTAGCCAACCATCACTTGCTGCACTGGGGTATCGTAGCCATTCAATTCTTTTTGGTAGGCAAGGCTTCGCTGTGTCATGGGGTGCGATAGAAATCCCTCCATAATGCGACGACTGTGTTGGAGGTCTTCGATGGTTTCAAAAAGCGGCACTACTGGCACTTTGCAGCGCAAGCCTTCAGGGGTATTTTCGGTAAGACCTGCTTCGCGTGCCAATAGGTATACCGATACCAAATCGGAGACATCGCGGGTCATGCTTACGATGAGCGAACCAATCCATTGTACGCCATATTGGTCGATATGCTGGGCTACTACTCGTAGGGCACTCACCACGGCATCCGCTTCTTTGGGGAGTGGTGTTTTCAGGTGGGCAAACGGACGGTTTTTCTGTAATTCGTTATTGAGGAACACCAAGCGTTTTTCCTCGTTCCAGGTCAGGAACTTATCGCCATCTTCCGAGGCAGTTTGCATAAGTTGGGCAATGGCTTTATCGTGGAAACTGCTATTCTGCCGTATGTCGAGTTTTGCTAAATGGAAGCCAAAAGTTTCTACAATGCGTAAGGCTCGGTTCACATCGGTGTATGCTACTGCTTTAGCCCCATAGGCAAGCAACCCTTTTTGCAGAATGCGTAAATCGCTGATAAGCTCTGAGGCAAACCGATAGCAACCAGGGTGTTCTTTTAATTCTGTGGCATGTTGCCGTTTTACATCGAGGGGTAGTTTAGTGAGGCATAAGTTGACAAATTGCCGGAAGATCTCTCCTCGGTTGCGCTGATAGCTTTCGTCGCCGGACGTCCCCAACTCTGCCTTCATTGCGTCAATGCGTTGTTGAATTTCTTTGCTAGCTTCGGCATAATGGCACGAAAAACTCAAGTGTGTTACCAGGCGAACCAACGCACGGCGAATCACCACAAAGGCGTTCAGACGAAGCGTTTGCAAGGTGTGTTCGGTAACACCATCGGTTACAAACGGATGACCGTCGCGGTCGCCCCCTACCCAATTGCCAAACGATATTTTAGGGAACTTATCAGCCGTATCAATCAGCGAAGGGTCAAATTCAAAATATTCCCATGCCTGAATCAACCGACGATCTACAAGCTCAATTACATCGGGGAAAACATTGATGAGGTAGTGCATCACATTGCGCAACTCCGAGCTTACATCGGGTTTTTCCACAAAAATTTCTCCGGTACGCCATAAGCGTTCGAGCACTAACTTAATTTCGCGGCGAATTTCTTCGCGCTCACGGCGCGTCCACATTTGGTTTTCGCGCTTTACTAGCAGCAAATATAGCTCGCGATGATGTTCCAGCACGGTAGCCCGCTTCGCTTCGGTAGGGTGTGCCGTAAGCACAGGTTCAACCAGAACTTTCGGAAGTAGCGCGGCAATCTTTTCTGCCGTTACCCCATGGGTTTGCAACGCTTTAAGGCGTTCGCCCCATAACCCCGTTACCACTGCCAACGACTGCTCATCTTCGACCTTTCTTCGGTTTTGTACTGCCCCGTTTACTTCCGTAGCATTTAGCATTTGGAAAATGATAGAGTACATTTGAATATACTTCTTGGTAAACGCTTCAGGGATTTCTTTAGGTTCGTTAATCCAAGGGATGAAAGGTACGAGGGCTTCCTCGCCGTTTTCAATCAGAACTTCTTTGAGGCAATCGAGTAAAAACTCTAAATCTTTATATGGCTTACCAAGTTGCTCTTTTACGAGCGTCATCATGTTAGGGCTCGCTTGCGTCGTAGCGTTTTTCGGCATGGTTCTCTAAGGTTAGAAACTAAACATCAGGAGGTAGTTAAATATTCTGAGATGAGGCGGTTTTACCAGAATATCCTAAAGGTCGGTTAAGGGAACACACAAAAAAACAGAATATTTGTGGAGCATAAAAATTTCTAATTCCCTAAGTTCACATCCGAAAAATCCTAATTTCGCTATTCTAAACTAATCAGACAGCGCTATGATTCGTATACCCGAATACATACAACAACTCCAAGCCTACAAACCGGGGAAATTGGTTCAAGATATTTTTGCAGGCAAAAACCTAGAACGTACTGCCATTTTAAGCAGCAATGAAAATAACTTAGGTCCCTCGCCTAAAGCAATCGAAGCTGTTGCAAAAGCCCTTTCCTCTGTACATTTATATCCCGAGCCGGCAAGCAATATGCTGCGTGCTAAACTCGCAGCTAGGCTTGGAAGGCAAGAAAACGAAATTGTAATTGGAAATGGCTCGGATGGCATTTTGAGTAACCTGTTTAAAGCATTTATGCAACCCGGAGAAGAAATGCTGACTTCGCGTGGTTCTTTTGTTGCCGTAAACGTAATGGCAAAAATGAACGATATCCACCTTGTAAAAACCGAAATGACCGACCGATATGCCTTCGACTTGAAAGCGTTGCTCGCAAGGGTTAACCCCCAAACTCGTGCTATATACTTATGCAACCCTAACAACCCCACCGGAGCTATGATTGAAGCCGATACCATGAAGGCATTTCTTGATAAAGTCCCCGAACACATCTTGGTGGTAGTAGATGAAGCCTACTCAGACTATAGTTTCTCGCTCACCCAAAACTTTCCCGATACAACGCAATGGGACTACCCAAACCTGCTCACCTTGCGTACTTTTTCGAAAGCTTACGGCCTTGCAGGACTTCGTTTGGGCTATGGGGTAAGCAATCCACGCCTTATTGAAGCGCTCATGAAAGTAAAGCTCACGTTTGATCCTTCCGTTGCAGCGCAAGTTGCCGGCATCGCTGCCCTCAACGACGACGCCTTCTACCAAAAAACGTTAACCATGAACCAACAAGGGCTTCAGCGCTACTATGAGGCCTTCCGTTCACTACAACTAAAATTTTTCCCTAGCTATGGCAATTTTGTAATGGTCGATTTTGAAACGCCGGAGCGCGCCCAAGAGGTGTTTGAAGCACTGCTAGAAAGAGGGGTATTTGTACGCCCGCTTGCGTTTTTCGAGTTGCCCCATTGCCTGCGTATCTCTGTGGGAACCCCTGACGAATGTGAGTTATTGGTAGAAAAGCTAGAAGAAGTCATGCGAACGATATTGGTATAATTCAAGATGTTCTTTCACCTAAAAAGCCTCCATTTAAAAAAATAGAGGCTTTTTTAAGCTATCCGTCTGACTTCTTAGTTTTTATTGTCTTCAAATTGTTTGTATGCAGAAATAATGCTTTTCACTATTCGGTGGCGAATAACATCTTTCCCGCTTAATTCACCAATGCCAATTCCTTTTACACCTTCCAATACACTCACTGCTTCTACCAATCCTGATTTTTGGTTGCGGGGTAAATCTATCTGCGATTTATCGCCTGTAATAATCATTTTAGATTCGGGTCCCATACGAGTTAAAAACATTTTCATTTGCATAGGAGTCGTATTTTGGGCTTCATCGAGCAAAATAAACGCTTTGTTGAGCGTTCTACCGCGCATATACGCCAAAGGAGCTATTTCGATTATACGATTCTCCAAGTAGTATTTCAGCTTTTCGGGGGGCACCATATCGTCGAGGGCATCGTAAATGGGGCGCAAATACGGGTCTATTTTCTCCTTCAAATCACCGGGCAAAAAACCTAAATTCTCGCCTGCTTCCACTGCGGGCCTTGTAATGATGATTTTCTTTACCTCCTTATTTTTGAGCGCTCGCACGGCTAATGCTACTGAAATATACGTTTTCCCTGTACCGGCGGGGCCCAACGCAAAACACAGGTCGTTCTCGCTTACTAATTTTACTAAGTGTTTTTGGTTATCGGTTTTAGGGCGGATGGCTATTCCTTTCGTACCATAAATAATGATTTCGTCGTGAGCATCTATTTCGCCACGCTGCCGATCTTCTTCAATATATTTATGGATATTTTCTGTGGTAACCTTGCCATACTTGTGGTAATGCTGCAGTAGGTCGTTGAAAGTATTATTGATTTTGAGAATTTCGGGACCAGAACCTTGAATTCTGATTTCATTACCACGCGAGATAATTTTACTCTTTGGAAACGCAGCAGCTAATTCGCGAATGTTTCCGTTTTCAACGCCTAGAAAATCGACTAATGATACATTTTCTAGCTTAATTACTTTTTCTAACAAAGGCAGATTCAGATTTTGATGAAAAATTTTATATCTATCAATCACTCAACAAAAAGCGCATTCTTTTAAAAACACACTAAAAACTGTGCTAGTTTACGCTAAATTCTCTTTATACCAAAATACGAATTTTATAAGATTTTTAAAAAGAGATGAAGACTCGATTACGCCTAGGCATTGCTTGTCCTAAATGCTAACCCTCCTATTTTTCAATAGCAATTGTGTGTAGGTTTACTTACTTTGCTTTCCTTGCTGACTTTTTGCATATGTGACCATGCCCCCAATCATTACGTTTACTTCAGACTTTGGAACGTACGACTATTACGTTGCCGCAGTAAAAGGGCAAATTTTACAAAAATTGCCCTCAGCTCAGTTAGTGGATATCACGCACTTAATCCCTAATGGCGATTTGGCGAAAGGAGCCTTTATGGTAAAAAATTGCATGAGTGATTTCCCACCAAAAACAGTACATATTGTAGCGGTAGACACCCATTTGGGAAACAATGCCCATCTGGTGGCGCTACATCAGCAACAATTTTTTATACTTCCTGATAACGGCATCATTGGGTTGTTATCTGCCACTCCACCCGATGCTACCTACCGACTGAACCTCACAGAGCACTATGCTGCCGCCTTCCCTGCCAAAACGCTATATGCCCCTGTTGCAGCGCATTTGGCTTCAGGTGGGGTTCCTGAATCGGTAGGTACAATTACCCAAGAATACCAGCGCAAAAGATACCCTGAACCTCAAATAGAACAAGACGCCATCCGAGGGAACGTAATTCATGTAGATGGCTACGGCAATCTGATTACCAACATTGACGAGGCGATGGTAGAAACTTGGCGTGATGGGCAAAAGATTGAAGTGTTGTTTGGGCACGAAAAAATTACACGCATCCGAGAAAACTATATACAAGCCGACTACGGCGATTGCCTCGTATTGTACAATCATGCTCGGCAGCTTACCATTGGCATTCGGCAAGGAAATGCCGCTCAATTGTTAGGAATGCGCTACAACAGCGCGGTAGTCGTAAAGAAAATCTAACCCTACATTTTTTTATGAAACACACCCATATGCACTTGAAAAGTAGTGTGGTTTCGATTTTCAAAAAATTTTTGTAGCGAAAACGTCGTAGAACTGAAGGCGATGTTGTCCCACGGGATTTCGCTTTCGGAGAAAAGAGCCACCTCTGTGCTTTCAGGAGTTGTGGAGTAGTGGAGTTTCTGAAAACGTGCCAAAAAGTGGAGATACACTTGGTTTACGTGTGGGAGGTTATACACGCTATGCAAACGCACGATTTCTACATGGGCATTGGTTTCTTCAAGAGTTTCGCGGCGTGCGCCTTCTTCTACGGTTTCACCATTTTCCATAAAGCCGCCTGGGAGGTTCCACATGCCATACCGAGGTTCAATTCCTCTTCGGCACAACAGCACTTTATCATCTTCTATAACTACACACCCTACAATAATTTTAGGATTTTGGTAGTGGATAAATTGACAATTAGCGCATACAATACGTTCGAAGGTATCGCCTTCCGGTACTTCAATAGTGAGCCGATCGCTACCACAGTTGCTACAAAAATTCAAGGGATGTTTTTTTAAAAATTAGCAAAATACACTCTCATGAGAACTTAATTTATGAGGAGGTGTTCGGCATCTGCTAGAATTCTTCGAAGGTATCTTCGTCTATTTCTGATGTTGCCGCTTTAATTTTACTCGAAGAAATCTCCACTTTTAATAAAAATAAAAAGCTGGCGTCATCGTATGGGAAGAATTGGTATTCAAACTGTTTTTTAGTTTTTCGGGCAATGTCTATTAACCCAAGTCCTGCTCCTCCTTTTTCTGAAAGCGACCCTTCTTTGATTTGCTTTAGGTACATTTCGCGCAGTTCGGCGTTTGTCGCTTTATTAACCGTTTCTATGGCTCCGGTGAGGTATTCTTTTTTGGCTTCCGATACTAAGTTACAAGTGATAATGAAGTAACTTTTGTTCTTGCGGCCAATCATGAAAAGTCCTTTCCCAATATTGGTGTCGGTCAGTTCGTCAGAATGTTTATTGAGATTTTGTAGAGTCTCTACCATTACATGATATACCCTATTTTTGAACGTTCGCGCCGCGCTTTCTTTATCCATATTATCGCGCGCCATTTGGGTGAACATCTTGGTAATATCTTGATTGAACTCTCCTAAGTACACAAGCGACAAACCATTGCGTACTAATTCATCATGAATAGTTAATACCGATTTAATAAGGCTAGCATTGAGAATCATATTCTTTTAAACATTTAGCGTTACGAGAGTACAATCTTCCATAAAAGGAGATAATTGTTAGTATTCTGTTAAAGCTTTTATACTGTTTAAATATATGAAATTCTAGCTGCAAAAAAGAAAACAAAATGGTGGAACAATGCCAACAACGTGCAGGTTGGTTACCCCTCAAAATTGATAAATAAGGTGATTTTATGGGTAGTAATCCCTTCTAGGTTGGTAGAGTATGGGTTATTCGTCTGATTTAAAAGGTTCAATAACCCATGCGAAATGCGAAGTTCTGGGGCAAGGTTGAACATTTGCATATAGAAATGAAAGCCTAAACCATAGGAAATTTCTAGATTTCTTCTGTTAAGAATTACGGCTCGTTGGTTAGCCTCATCCACTTTTCCGCCTATTTGGAAAGAAGCTGTTACCCCACCTACCATGTACATCCGACTATTCATTCGGCGTACCGATTTATACATGAATAACAACGGTAGTTCCAACATGGTCGATTCTAAAATATTGACATCGGTTACCGGCTCAGGCTGGTCGTCCTCTGTATAGCTAAATGTAATTTCACGCTGATAGAATGAAAAATTTGGGGCAAAACGCAAATCCCATAGTTCATCTTTTAAGGCAACATTCACGATAAGCCCTAGCGAGAAGCCGCCGGTATTCATTCCGTCGATGTACAAAACACTATCGCGCTCTACGAACGTATCGCTATAATTGAGTACACTAAACGAGTTGAAAATGCCGGCCTGGAATCCATAGTGGATTTTGCGGCGATCGTAATTTTCTAAGTTGATATTGCGGCTTTGCTGTGCAAAGCTTGGGAAGGCGCACCACAAGATGCCAACGCATGTGGCTACTCGAATTATTTTCGTGCGTGATAGATAGAGGAAATTCCGAAGGTGAGCGGTTTGCATGTTACTGAGTGAAATCCGATGTTAATCAAAATCTGGTTGAACGCATCGCCGTACGGGAACGCTTGTACCGACTCTGGCAAATACGTGTAGGCTGAACTATCTTTAGAAACGGCTTTTCCCACCTTTGGCAATATGTTTTTAGAATAGAAATTATACAATTGCTTAAAAGGGAACACTTCGGGTTGCGAAAATTCTAAAATCATGACCTGCCCTCCTGGTTTCAGCACGCGGAAAATATTAGACAACCCTTTTTCGAGGTTTTCGAAGTTGCGCACTCCGAATGATACCATTACGGCATCAAATGTATTATCAGGGAAATCTAGATTTTCTGAATCGCCGTAGGCAAGCTCAATTTTATCTGTTAGACCCATTTTTTCTATTTTTTGCCGCCCAATTTCCAACATCCCTTTCGAGATATCTACTCCTACAATTTTATGGGGTTTCAAAGATAGTGCCTCAAGTGCTAAGTCGGCTGTACCAGTTGCCACATCTAAGATATACTGAGGGCGATTGGGCTTTAGCAGGGCAATGGCTTTCTTGCGCCAAAGCACATCAATTCCCAAACTCAATGTGCGGTTTAACAAGTCGTATTTAGGAGAGATGTTGTCAAACATTTCGGCAACTTGTTGCTTTTTACCTTCCGATTTGTCTTTGTATGGCACTACACTCATAGTCTCTTTTTTTTTATGGATTGCAAACATACTCAATACCCATTCAACCTTCTGTGGAACTTGAAGGATAATACAGGCTTTTTATCTAAAAAAAGAAACCCTAAGCACCTTTGTGCTTAGGGTTTTCTACAGAATATCAATAAAAATTTATGCGCAATATTCGTCGAATACGGCAGTAAGGTGATTGGCAATCATTTCCGCATTGCGGCCTTCAATATGATGACGCTCTACAAAATGTACCAATTCGCCATTTTTAAATAATGCAATGGATGGGGAAGACGGAGGGTACGGCAATAAATATTCGCGTACTTTTTCGGTTGCTTCTCCATCTACGCCGGCAAAGACCGTTGCAAGGGTAGTAGGTAAATTTTTAGTTTTCCGAATTGCCATACGCACCCCAGGGCGAGCAGCACCTGCGGCACAACCACATACAGAGTTTACAACTACAAGCGTAGTACCTTCTTGCTTACCGAGAAGGTCATCTACTTGGTCGGGGGTTTTCAAATCGAGAAAGCCATCTTCTGTCAATTCGGCTTTCATCGGGGCGGTTAGATGTTCAGGATACATATCGTAATTCAATTTAGAGTCAATAAAAATTTATTTATTATGATAACTATTAACGCAATAATACTCAAATAAAGTTCACTCTTACATAAAACCGAGTTCGAGTTTTGCTGCTTCCGACATCATGTCTTGCGAATAAGGCGGATCGAACGTAAGTTCAACTTGTACATCGTTCACTCCATCAATTGCACGGACTTTTTCGCTCACTTCGCCGGGGATTTCTTCCGCCGATGGGCAGGCAGGCGAGGTAAGCGTCATCAGAATATGTACGTTATTTACCGGGTACACCGTGATTTCGTAAATCAGCCCTAGTTCGTAAATATCGACCGGAATTTCGGGGTCGTAAATAGTTTTGATTACGTTAACAACCCTTTCTTTCAGTTCTTGATCAGTCATAACACTTATTATTATAGTTTGAGTAAATGAGTAGAAAGTTTACGATTGATATTTGGTTTGGTATGCCAAGGCATATAAGCGCATTTGTTTTAGCATGGCGGCAAGGCCATTCGAACGGTTCATTGAAAGCATTTCGCGCAATCCTATCTTATCAATAAAAAAGAGTTCGGCAGTTTGAATTTCTTCAGGGGTGCGCTTTGAAAGCACGCGAATTAGCAGCCCGACTAATCCTTTCACCAAAGTGGAGTCGCTATCGGCTTGAAAAAGCACTTTGCCTTCTTGGTAATCGGGCTGAAGCCATACTTTTGATTGGCAGCCTTTCACTATGTTTTCTTCAGTGCGGTAAGCATCCGGAAAGTCGCCTAGTTTTTTCCCTAACTCTATAATGTATGCGTATTGGTCGTTGCGGTTGTCGAACAGGCTAAACTCTTCGACGATTTCGTCTTGTACTTCGTTGATAGTCATGGTTTTTAAATCAATAATTTCTAACGGAACATCTGAGTGATTTTTTCAATTTCTTCGCCAAGCGTGTCAATTTCTGCTTTGGTGTTGTACATCGCAAACGAGGCGCGTGCTGTCCCCTCAAGGTTGAGGCGTTTCATTAGCGGTTGTGTGCAATGGTGCCCAGTGCGGATGGCTATTCCGTTGGCATCGAGCATCATACCGAGGTCGTAGTGGTGTACATCTTCAATCACAAAAGAAACTACTCCAATTTTATGGGCGGCTTGCCCTACAATCTTTAAACCATGTATTTGGCTGAGCACATCGGTAGCATGTTTCAGTAGGGTTTCTTCGTGCTGAGCGATGTTTTCTTTACCCACTTCATTCACATAATCAATCGCTTTTTTTAGGGCGATGGTATCGCCGATGTTGGGCGTTCCTGCTTCAAATTTGTAGGGCAGCTCGTTATACGTTGTTTTTTCAAAGCTCACTTCTTTGATCATTTCCCCACCGCCAAGGTAAGGGGGCATGCTTTCTAAAATTTCTTTTTTCCCGTACAAAATCCCCATACCGGTAGGCCCGTAAACCTTATGTGCCGAAAACACATAAAAATCGCAATCCATCGCTTGTACATCTACCGTGAAATGAGGGCTCGATTGAGCGCCATCAATCAGCACAGCAGTTCCATTTTGGTGAGCAGCTTTTATGTAGCGGGTAACCTCGTTGATAGTACCCAGTGAGTTGGATACATGCACCATTGCTAAAAGTTTAGTCTTGGGAGTGAGCAGTTTCTCAAACTCTTCAAAGATGAGTTCGCCGTCGTCAGTCATCGGGATTACCTTCAGATGGGAGCCCTTCTCTTCGCAAAGCATTTGCCAAGGTACTATGTTAGAGTGGTGTTCCATGGTAGAGATGATAATCTCGTCGCCTGCTTGGATATTTTGCCGCCCCCATGTGTAGGCAACCAGGTTGATTCCTTCGGTAGTTCCTTTCGTAAAGATGACTTCTTCGATGGACTTCGCTCCGATAAACTGACGAACGACTTCGCGAGTATCTTCAAAGGCGGTGGTGGCTCGTTGTGCTAAGGTATGCGCCCCACGGTGTACGTTCGAGTTAATTTGCTGATAGTAGCCTGTAAGTGAATCGATAACTTGCTTAGGCTTTTGCGAGGTAGCTGCATTATCCAGATATACTAAAGCATGCCCGTTCACTTCTTGATGTAAGATGGGAAAATCGGCACGGATTTGATCGAGGTTCAACATAGGTTGGGTAGTGAAAGGTAATATCTATTTAAAATGATTCTAAACTAGAACGAACACTACAAAGGAAATGTTCAACCTTCAAACATGAAAGGAAAAGCCAAGAATGTAAACGAAAAGAAGATTGAAGGTACTGCGTTACAATTCTTCCCCAAACTGGAGTAGATACCCGTTGCAATCGTAACAGGCAAATTCGTGCATACCGTATTCAAATTTTTCGAGCGGATAGGCAATTTCCACTTTTTGGCGCACCGTTTCCCACAAAGTGCTCACGTCGCGAGTATAGAAATACAAGCTCCCACTAAAATGAAGGGGCTTTCCTGAAGAACGGCGTGGGGTTAGCATCAGAGCAGTTTCGCCTAGCGTTAACGTTGCCCATTGCCCTTCGATTTGAGCCGTACATGCAAACCCTAAAATGTTTTCGTAAAAGGCGATGCTTTCAGGCAAGCTATCTACCTCAAGCATGGGGCGCAGTTCGTAAAACATACGAGCTTAATTTAAGTGTTCTTGGGTGTTTTTTACCGAACGAAGTTCGTCTTCCAAACGCCAAAAAGCTTCTTTCAACTCTTGAATAGGACTTTGGGCATCTTCGGGAAATTCTCGGCTGATGTAGGCGGCAAATCGCCAGATTTCCAATACATTTTCGGCTTCAATTTCATAGGGTGGATACGCCAAATTGTTGGATTTTAGTAATAAAGTGCGCCGCTCGGCAATCGTATTGTAAACTTTCTTAAGCACAACGCCATCTTCGCGGGAAACCACTATGCATACTTGCCCATCTTTCAAATCGTTGAAATCGGCAACAAATTCGCCAATTACTACCGTACCTGGCTTTAGCGGAAGCATGGAGTCGCCCTGAATTTCAAAGGCTCGAAACGATTTGTTTTTAGGCAAGAACGGTAGGTGATATTGGGGTAAATCTTTCAGATAGGTTTCATCGGCATAGCCGATGGTATACCCCGCCGATGCTTTGCCCGGCACTAGTGCAACACTTTCGTTTTCGTTGTTATCGACTGTTACGGTAAGTACGCGGAGATTTTCGGCCGAAACATATTTATCCAAATTCTTTTGTTGCTCTATTTCTACTTCTCCTAAGCGGATGAGGTCTACATTGATGAGCTGATCTACCGTAATATTAAAATATTGGGCAATGGCACTTAGCACCTCAAGTTTAGGTTCGGCGCGTCCATCTTCATAAGAGCTTACCGCACTGCGGGTCATACCGATGTTGCGTGCTAACTTCTCTTGGCTAATTTTTCCGTTGCGCTCGCGCAGAAATCTCAAGTTTTTACTAAAAAACATACGATGCTTTGGCTTAGAATAAAATAGAATATATCGCACAATTTTAACAAAAGTCAATTAAATAAACAAATTAATGTTTATATATTTTACATTAATTGAATTTCTTGAGTGCGCATGTTGTACCGCACGAGCTTTCCGAGCGTAATCGGTTCAACAGTTTTTAGGAGGGGAATGGCAATTAAGCCTTGTTGTGTAAGTAAAGTTACACTTTTTTGCGTTGGATTCAAGGCTTTTACCGTGCCTATTAGCTCGAAGTTTTCCGCACCCAACGTAGGAAGAATTGAAGCAGGCGTTCCTTGCCTCCGTATCTTTCCTTCGGAGAGTTGGCAAACCGTATCGGCAAGGGCGGCCACTTCTACCGCATGATGGCTTACCCACAGCGTTGCCACGTTTTGCAACTGCGAGAGCGACCGGAAGAAGTGTTGCATTCGTTCCCGCAAAGGGGCATCTAAGGCTGCTAATGGTTCATCGAGCAATAATACATCGGGTTGGCGAATGAGCGCCCTTGCTAAGGCTACGCGCTGCTGTTGCCCCCCGGAAAGCTGCCGAGGGTACCGCCTCTGAAGAGCGCTTAGCCCTAACGCCTCTAACAAGCTTTCTATCTGTCGAACTTGCGTTTGACTCGTGGCAGCAAACCGGATATTTTGCGTTACGGTCATGTGCGGGAAAAGTGCATAGTCTTGAAAAACCAACCCCACCGAGCGAGCTTGTGGGGGTAACCTAATGCCTTGTACGGTATCTTCCCAAACTGTACCATAGGCTATAATTTTCCCTGTGTTGGGTGGCATCAGTCCGGCAATCATCCTTATAATCGAGGTTTTTCCCGCTCCCGATTCTCCCATCAGCGCCGTGATTTTACCACGTTGAAGCGTAAAGTCGGCTTCTAAGTGCAACGGCTCAGCACTGCCTTGCAACGTAGTTTCGAGTTTTATTTCTACGTAATCAGTATTTTCCATAAGGCATCTGCTTTCCGTTTAGAAGGTAAATCAGTAATAAAAATAAAAACGAGCAGCCTAATAAAACGAGAGCGTATACATCGGCTTGTTGGTAGTTCATCCGTTCTACTTCGTCGTAAATGGCAATGGATGCCACACGTGTTTCATTAGGGATGCTCCCTCCTATCAGTAGTACAACGCCAAATTCTCCGAGCGTGTGGGCAAAACTCATGACACCTCCAGTAAATACGGCTCCTTTCACATTGGGTAGTAGTACTTTACAAAACGTAACCCACTTGGATTTTCCCAGTGTAAACGAGGCTTCTTGGTAAGCAGAAGGCAAAGTTTCTAAGGCAGCCACGAACGGATTAAGCGCAAAAGGCAAACTAAATATTACCGACCCTACCACTAGCCCTTGAAAGCTAAAGGCTAGTGAAACATCAAAAAACCATGCTACGCTTTTGCCCAACCACCCTGCCGGCCGGAAAGCCAGCAGTAAATAGTAGCCTAATACCGAAGGCGGCAGTACAAGGGGTAGGCTTATTACCGTTTTTACAATCGGTTTCCAACGCTGAGGCATAAAATGCAGCCAATACACTAAGGGGATGCCTATTACCCACAAAACCAAGGTGGTGATAGAAGCTAGCGCAAAGCTGAGGTAAAAAGGCTGCCAATTGAACGATTCCATTTCAGACATAGAGCACCTTAACATTATTCTAAACAGGTGTTAACCGGAAAAATATTCTTCCGAAAATCAATTACTTTTTAAATGTAGATAAACGGATATTTCACTAAAAATTAAATAAGTATGAAAACCTTCATCGGAATAGGATGGCTGCTTCCCATTTTATTATTAGCGGGTAGTGTTTCGGCGCAAAAAACCGAGCAAACGCCCAATAGCGATGCGCTGGTAGGTACTTGGCAATTGGTACAATTTAAATACAGCGGCGACTCTGTATTTAAAGATGTCCCCAGCTTTGTGATTTACAGAAAACTCATCACTAAAAATCATTTTACGTGGATTTCTTACGATGCCGACGGCGACGAAGTAAACGGCATGGGCGGCGGCACGTACACGCTTAAAGATGGCACGTACATCGAGAACATCGAGTACTTTTTCCCTAAAGGCTCTAGTTTGCTTGGCAATGCCATTCCGTTCGATTGCAAACTCGAGGGCAATAAATGGCACCATGCTGGCTACATCCAAGAGCGGGAATACGACCCTGACAAAGAACGGTATGTAGTAATAAGTACGGAAAAAATTGAAGAGATTTGGGAGAAAATCGAATAAAACCGTTGCAACACATAAGGCTCATACTGCGCCTTCCATCACCACATGTACCTTACCTTCTTTCGTTTGCGAAATCTGCACCTCCACTTGAAAGGCTTCGCGTAGTAATGCTTCGGTAAGAACTGCATGTGGTGTCCCAACCGCTAGCAACTCTCCTTCTTTAAGCAACAGCAATCGTTCGCAAAAAGCAGCCGCTAGGTTTAAATCGTGCAATACGCTAATGCTAGCATAGGAACCTTGGGCTACCCAGCGCATCATTTCCCATTGGTAGCGTAAGTCGAGGTGGTTCGTTGGCTCATCGAGCAACAAGAGGGTGGGTTGTTGTGCCAAAGCGCGAGCAAGCCAAACACGCTGCTTTTCGCCTCCGGAAAGCGTATGAAAAGCCCGTGTGGCAAAAGGCAACGCCCCTACAGCATCCAGCGCTCTGGTTACAATTTCTGTGCGTTGCCCCCCTGTAGGTTGAAAAGGAATTTGCCCTGTACTCACTACTTCAAATACTTTTAACTGAAAGGGTGGAGGCATTTCCTGTAACACAGCCGCCATCTTTTGGGCTATTTGCGCTACTGAAAACCTTGTGAGCGGTTGCCCTTCCAATAAAACACATCCTTCAGTAGGAACGATGGCTCCATACAATGTGCGCAATAGTGTGGTTTTGCCCGCACCATTTGCCCCGATTACCCCTATTTTCTCTCCTTTATTTAACGAGAACGATACGTTTTTTAGCAGCTTCACCCGCGAAGAAACCACCACCGATACATTCTGAACCTCAAGTAACCTTTCTTTCATGATGATGCAAGTGTACGCAGCACTTTTACCAATTTTTCGGTTTGTGCCTGTCGGGTAAATAAAGCTATTTGTTGTTCGTTCCCTACCAACTCTGTGTGCCGGGTTTGTTGCCATTTTTCTATCTGCATTTGCAAAAACGAAGTGATGCCTGCAGTATCGGTATGGGCAAACGTAGCACCGGTTTCGGTTTGCCGTATCAATGCCGCCGACTCGCTTTCGGGAGATGCCAAATTCAATATGGGTTTGCGCGCTGCCATGTACTCAAACAACTTTCCCGGAATAATGCGCTTTTCTCCTGCAAAAACCGGATTTACCAACAATAGCACATCTGCATTGCGCGCCAAAGCAACAGCATCTTTATGAGGAAGATACCCCAAATCGTTCAATGAGTGCTCTATGCCATACTCTTTTATTAACTGACGAACCCGCGGCGAGATTACCCCTGCAAAGCAGAGCGTAAGCGGAACCGTAGGAAACTGCGCTTGTACATGTTTCCACGCTTGCAAAAAACCTTCAGGATGGTACGATTCGCCCAACGTACCGGTATACACCACATTGAATGATTCACCAGAGAGAACGCGCTGCGGAGACTCCAAAAACAACGCAGCATCGTAGCCCATATACACCGTATGCAGCTTTTCTTGTGCGCTAGGAGCTATTTTGGGAGCAAGCAGTTGCCGTGCCGATTGGCAATGTGCCAATACAGCATCCGCTTGGTGGAGTATACGGCGTTCGAGAGCTCGGTCGAATTGGTGCGCCAACCACGTTCGGTAAAATTGCTTCAAATTCCGAGGGGTAGTGCACTCACCGTGGAAGTCGGC
>CAYMYI010000011.1:51022-56722 GCA_964394585.1 uncultured Roseobacteraceae bacterium | reverse complement strand
CGGAAGAGTGTTTGGCGAATGGGGTCGTCTGATATGCCGAAGAGCGCTTTGAGTTCTTGGGTGGCTTTTTCTTGAAGGATTTCATCGGGCAGTTGGGCTTTTTCGGCAAACTGGCTCCCTCCTACAAAAGTGGTGAGTAGCACTTCGTCGGAAGGCGCGCGCCCTGCAAATAGCGAACTACTCCAAATGCTTCCTGCTGTAAACCGGTGTTCTTTTGCCGGATGCAGCCCTCCGAATCCGTTAAATGCAAACATGCCCGGGGTCTTTTTAAATACAGAGTGGATGACGCACATAGGCGGATAATGCACATTTTGTAGCGCTTGGGCAAACTCTGTGTGCAAGGGTTGCAATAGCGATGCGGTGGCACGTGCCGGTGTAGTGAACACAATGCTTTTTACCTGATATTCCTTATTGATCAGATACCCCTGTTCCTGTCGTTCAATATGTTCTACGGAGGTGTTGTAGTGCACCTTCACCAACTCAGCCATGAACTTAGGCAGCGATTCCATCCCATCGGGGAAACTCACCGAGGCTTTTCGCCCTGCCTTTTGCTTTCGCTTTAAAAATCCTCGGATTACAGAACCGTGTTGTTTTTCTAATTGGTACACCGCAGGGAAGGTATACCGCATGATGAGTTTTTCAGGGTCGCCGGCGTAAATGCCCGACACAAAAGGGTTCACGGCATACTGTACTACTTGCTCAGAAAAACGCCTTCTAAAAAAATCGGCAACGGTTTCGTTGTCAGATCCTTCCGAGCGCGAAAAGTACTCAGTAGCCAAAGCCCATTTAGTAGCTGCCGAAAAATAGTTGCCCAGCAGCAGCGCCGGAGGCGAAAGTTTTCGGTACGTCCCGTCTTTTAAAATGTATCGAGCTTTGCTTACTTCGTTAGGGGGCACAGCCTTCGACCTCACCCCGATTTCCTCTAAAATCGTCCATACCTCCTCATCACACAAGAGTGAGTTTGGGCCATTTTCCATCAGATATTCGCCTTCGCGAACCGAAGCAATGTACCCACCACAACGGTTGGTTTTTTCGAGTAACACATACGGAACGCCCAGTTTCTGCAAATAAAAAGCTGTAGCAAGCCCTGAAATGCCTGCACCAATAATCGCAATCATGCTGCAACAGTTTAGGTATTATTTTTCCCAAATATAGCGGAAACTTATCCCATAGGTAGGGGTAATGAGGTTCAATTTCCGAAAGGGTTTTTTCATTTCGCCGTTTTCATCGAAGACTTCTTGTGCAAAAAAGTAGTCGGTTTCGCGCATGGCAAAAACACCTACCCTCCAAGCTGCTGTACATAGGGTTAAATCAAACCGAAGGCGAGTACGGTCAATCAAACGCTCGTTTTCTGCTGGAATGGGGTTATCCGCAGTTCTGTGGTTGAAAAAAAACTGGTATGAAAGAATCGGTTTCCAAGCAAAAGCCCGCCGTTGAAAAGAAGTAGAAAGCCATAGCCAGCCTGAGGTACGCGCCCAATATAAGGGGGTTTCTTGGCTATCGGTCAGGTGTTCCCACTGCAAACGTTTCACCAACTTAAACCTACCTAAGCTG
The DNA here is from genome assembly GCA_964394585.1 of uncultured Roseobacteraceae bacterium. Classification (GTDB taxonomy): domain Bacteria; phylum Bacteroidota; class Bacteroidia; order Cytophagales; family Flammeovirgaceae; genus CAYUJH01. The sequence goes on along the minus strand of CAYMYI010000011.1, from coordinate 55,168 downwards.
CCTGAGTGCTGTGCATAGAGAGTGCTAAACAGCAGTTGCCGGTTGTTTTCTAAGGCAACTCTCCCCGAGAGGCTACCCTGCCAAGCCTCCGAAAAATGCCATTGCCTACCCACCCAAAGGTGTGCGCGGTAGAAGGGAAATGCCTCGGCAATTGTATTCTGGTTATCGGGCAAAGTAGAGTAGCGCACTTGCAGCTCGCTAAACCACAAGTGCTGTTGCGAGTTTTTTACTAGTAGCTGAGTTTCAGCCCAAAGGGCGGTATTTCTCCAATCTTTTTCGAGGGGTTGCCCATGGGCAAATAGTGCACTGAAACCAAGCGTAAACACGCCAAATACCACCGAAAGTAGCCTAGAGAACATTGAGCACCAACTCCTTTATTTTTTCTAATTCTTCTTTCATGGTAACTACCAAATGCTGAATGGAAGCATCGTTTGCCTTGGAGCCAATCGTGTTAATTTCGCGCCCGATTTCTTGGCTAATAAACCCAAGTTTTTTCCCCAGCTGTGGTGTGTTTTCCGCATGTAGCGTTTTTGAGAAATATGCCAGATGATTCCTCAACCGCACTTTTTCTTCGGAAATATCGAGCTTCTCAATGTAATAAATTAGTTCTTGCTCAAACCGATTTTTATCAAAGGCTTCGTTATTTTCCCATTCGGCAATTTGTGCATGCAACCGCTCTTTGAGCCGGGCAATGCGTTGGGGGTCTTGCTCATCGATTTTATTGAGGGCTTGTTCAATCTGAGCAATTCGTTTAAAAAGGTCTTGCTGCATTGCTTCACCTTCTTGCCTGCGAAAAGCGATACAAGCCTGAATAGCATCATTCAATAAAGGCAATAAAGTTTGGTAGCGTTTTTCGGCAACTTCCGAATCGGAAGGCTTCACCATAATATCGGGCATATTCAGTGCTAAAGAGAACAACTCAGCATCGTTTCCTTGAGCAGATAACGCTGTGGAAAGCTCCTTTAGCTGCTGGTAGTATGCCTTGGCGAGGTCATGGTTAATTTGTAGTGCGGCATCTTGGGCATTTTTGGGAGTGTATTCCAACGAGAGGGTAATTTTTCCCCGATGCAGCGCATTGCTTAATAGCTTCTTTAGTTCAATTTCTTTATGATAGAAAATCGATGGAATTTTTAAGTACGTATCGCTTTGCTTTGAGTTAAGCGTCCGAATTTCTACTTGTATGTAAGCTTCTTCAGAATGATGCTGTACTCTGCCAAAGCCTGTCATTGATTGAATCATAAATGTAGCGTCATCTAATGAAAAAAAGACGATATATGGCTGCTATACCAAGAATCCTGCGATGTAAGAATTTCCTTGGTTTGATTCACCTGATTTATTGTAAAGGATTTACAAGTTCTAACTTTCTCAATCGCAGCGGCAAAACACCCAATTAGTTGCCAATTATACAAACCCCAACTATTGATGTATAGAATCAAAGATATACAAGTAAGTTCAGGCTTTACGTTTTCTTTTCAAAACGTTTCCAATAAGTTCTAATCTGATTTACATATTTGACAAACCGCTGATGGGGAAAACAAAGAAACCAAACGAAGTTGAGTATCTTTGTGCTATAGTATGGATTATAAAATTGAAATTAGATGAAATTTGGTGTAGTAGTATTTCCCGGCTCCAACTGCGACGAAGACATGGTATATGCACTCAGGGAAAACCTTGGGCAAAGCGTTGTGAAATTGTGGCATAAAAGCCATGATTTGGAAAATTGCGATTTTATAGTGTTGCCTGGAGGGTTCTCCTATGGCGATTACCTACGTTCCGGGGCGATTGCTCGTTTTTCTCCCATTATGCGCGAAGTGGTAAATTTTGCCAAGCAAGGGGGGTACGTCATGGGTATTTGCAATGGGTTTCAAATCCTGACAGAAGCTGGGCTACTGCCCGGAGCTTTGCTGCATAACCAAAACCAGAAGTTTATTTGCCGCAATACGTTTATTACACCGGCAACCCTTCAAACCCCCATTACCGCTGAGCTATCGCTCCAAAAAGCATATAAAATCCCGATTGCCCATGCGGAAGGGCGCTATTTTGCTACAAACGCTGTGGTTGAAGAGCTTCAAGCAAACGACCAGGTACTCTTTTCGTACTGCGATGCAGACGGCATGATTACTGAAGAAGCAAACCCCAATGGCTCATTTCGCAATATAGCAGGCGTCTGTAATCAAGCGCGGAATGTATTTGGCATGATGCCACACCCCGAACGAGCGGTAGACCCAATCTTAGGGAATACCGATGGTGCAGCGCTTTTCAACTCATTACTAAACAATCTTATTTCTGTATAAAAATTAAGGATGTGGCACTTCTAAGTCCACTTGAACTAAAGCGACTTATCAGGAAAGGGGAATCGCAAACACTTGATTTCAAAAAAAGAGTTACTCAACTACCTAAGATTGCCAAGTCGCTCACATCGTTTGCCAATAGCAAAGGTGGCAGGCTCCTTATCGGTGTTGATGATTCCGGCGCAATTACCGGCATCGATCCGGAAGAAGAAAGGCATTTAATTACTCACGCGGCAGAATACTACTGCGAGCCTCCCTTGCTTTTAGATACCTATGTAATTGAAGAAGAAAAAGAAGGGTGGAATGTATTAGTGGTAGAAATTCCTGAAAGTGAATATAAACCACATCAATGTGCCGATTCTGACGGCAATTGGAAGGTATATATCCGCACGAAGGATAAGAGTATGTTAGCGAGCGATTTGGTAATCAAACAGCTAAAAAACGATTATGCCAGAAAATCGAATTCACAAAAGTATAGCCAACAAGAAACCCAGCTATTAGCTTATTTACAAGTTCATGAACGGATTACCTCCAAGGCGTTTTCAAAACTAGTGAACATTTCAGACAGAAGAGCACGCAGAATTTTAGTAAAGCTCACCCGCGAAGGTGTCATCTATCTACACGATATAGAAAAAGAACCATTCTACACCATGGCGTAACGTATACCCAAGATTTATTAGTTAGTTCGGTGATTGGGATGAAAGCTTTTGCCGCATTTTTTTTGCATTATCGGCGTACTTAAGAGCCTTTTCATAATCGCCCATATGCGAGAAAATATTGTACAAATTCTGATTGGCTTCTAGCGTAAACGGGTTTACCTCTTTCTCAAACACCTCCGGCTCTGAGAGTAACACTTTATTGTAGAATCGAATTGCCAAGTTGGTTTCCTTCTTAGCGTTGTAAATGTTTGCCAAAAGGATATAGGCATTCTTCTTTTCTAAGTGATCTGTAAATTCCTCATAGAGTCTAGCCAATTTATTCGCATAGTACAAAGCGGAGTCGTACTGTTGGTATTCGTAGTAGCTAGTTGCCACTTGCTCGAGTAAATTAGCCAACTTATTTTCGTGCCCATTCTTCCGTTCCAGCATGTCTACGGCTTCCACCAAAGAGCTAATCCGTGCCATAGGCTGCTCTTGCGCTTTGTAAATAGATGCGAGTTTATCAAGGCAGTCGGCAGCTTCCACCTCGTTGCCAAACTTGTAGGCTTGCAGCGCTTTTTTATAAAAAGGATAGGCTTTCTGAGGGAGCTTCATTTCCCAATACATTTTCCCGATGCGATACGCTAAGTCTGCCGCAGTCTTTGGATTATGATTTTCTAGTTTTTCATAGTAGGCAAGCCCGTTCTTATAAAAGATGAGAGCATGGGAAGGAGTACTATACTGTAAAAACAAATCGCCTACGTGTACATATTCCTCTGCTGACAGAATCGGATTTGAAACAAAAGGGTTGTATTTAGCTTCAAAATACTGCTGATACCAGTAAGTAGCGGTGTGGTACGCTCGAATATGAATGTGATTTTGAGCTTGATTTCGGCAATAGGCAGCCCTCATGGAGTCGGCTTCTGCACCTAAGGCTTTGTACAAAGCGAGTACCTTGTGCGAGTAATGCCAGGTTTGTTCATAATTACCATTGACAAAGTGAGCATTGATAAGGTTGCGGTAACTATCGGCGGTTTCTAGGGAGTTTTCTCCAAAAATAGACGCAGTGATTTCTATCGATTTGTGGAAATAATGTACCGCAGAATCAATCTCATTCAAGTTTAAAAAGCTATTTCCCAAATTATGGAATACCAACGCATGTTCTGTAGAAATTTCCGCATTATAAGCGATGGTGAGCAAATGAGCTGCTCTTTGAT
>CAYMYI010000011.1:23581-51012 GCA_964394585.1 uncultured Roseobacteraceae bacterium | reverse complement strand
CGGCAGCATAATTATAGTTTTTTAATTGATAACTCAGTTTACCTGCTTGCAATAAAGTGAGGAGGTAGTCGCGCTGCGGTTTGGCTTCGGCTAAATGTTCGTATTGCAATAAGGCTTCTTTATAAAACTCCATTGCTAACGAATGCAAGTCTTGCTGCTGATATAAGCGAGCTACCACGTAATATAGCTTAGCCTTTTGCTGATAGCCGGTCTTGTCGCCACTATTAATTAGCTCGATTGCCTTATGGCAATAATCGATAGCCAAATTAAATTGTTGGTGTTGTGCCATTCGATCGCCTACTACAGCATACACATGTGCAAGTTGTTCGGGGGTATCTGCGTACACATCATCATAGGTTTCTAGCGATTTTTCGAAGTACAAAACACTAGCAGGAATTTGTTGAGCTGTTAAAAGGGAATCGGCTGTTATAAAATCTTTTTGAGCACGCAGAATAACCTCCTCAGTATTTTGTGCAAATACGAAGGTAGATAGCAATGTAAAAGCAGTAAATAATCCGAAAAAAAGTGAGGATTTTTGGTAAGGAAAATAATATACTCTGGTCATAGACCGAAAATTATTAAGGGTTAGTTATATAAATAAATATATTATAATCGTTGTTCTTTGTTGTCCAAATTCTAAAATATCAAGTTCCTTGCCAAACAAAGGGAAACCGCTGTGAGTCTATCCTTTTTTAAAATGCTGACCTTTTAAACAAAACGTATGTGTGGTATTGCCGGCTTTGTATCTTCTCGCTTTAGTGCTACTGAATTGCAAAAAATGACACAAGCCTTGGCACATCGAGGCCCCGACGCCGACGGCTATTATTACAATGCAGCGCAAGGGGTGGGCTTGGGGCATCGTCGGTTGAGTATACTGGATCTTTCCAGTGCTGCCAACCAGCCATTCCATTCTGCCTGTGGAAATTATGCTATGGTGTTCAATGGCGAAATTTACAACTATAAAGAACTGAGCAAAGAGCTAGACCAACCTTTGAAAACCACTTCCGATACGGAAGTTTTATTAGCGCTATTTGTGGAAAAAGGCCCTAGCTGCGTAGAGTTGCTCAACGGTATGTTTGCCTTTGTGGTACTTGATAAACGCAATGGCACGCTATGGGCATTTCGCGACCGCATGGGTATTAAGCCATTTAATTACTATACAAAGGGGGGTGAGTTTGCCTTTGCGTCCGAAACCAAAGCGCTCTTAGCGTTAAATATCGACAAGGCGCTGAACCTACAAGCCCTACGCGACTATTTCTTTTTAGAATATATTCCGGCAACTTCCTCGATTTTCCGCCATATTCACAAATTACCCCCTGGGCATTGGCTAAAGTTAGCACAAGGGAAGCTGGAAATAACCCCGTATTACAACCTACAAGAAAAGTTTACGATTAACGATGCCATTACACCATCCCAAGCAGAAGATGCACTTATTGCGCAACTCTCTAGCTCAGTGGCATACCGCTCTTTAAGCGATGTGCCCATAGGCGCTTTTTTGAGCGGAGGCACCGATTCTTCCTTAATATGCGCTTTGTTTCAATCGCAGAACGAGCAGCCCATTCATTCGTTTAACATTGCTTTTGAAACCGCGCAATTCGATGAGTCGAGTTGGGCTGCTAAAGTTGCCTCACATTTGCACACCAATCATCATTCTTCGACCTCACGAGCAAGCGACTCATTGCAATTGGTAGAACACCTCTCCGATTTTTATGACGAGCCTTTCGCTTCGGCATCGAGCATCCCGACTTTACAAGTTTGCCAACATGCGCGCCAGAATGTTACAGTGGCTCTTTCTGGCGATGGGGGCGATGAGTTATTTATGGGCTATGGATACTATACGTGGTATCATCGTTTAAAAACGGTATCTCGATGGGGAGGGATTGCCGGGCGCAAACTTGCGACTACTTTGCTGAATTGGGGTAACTTGCGGCAACAACGTGCTGCCCGCGTGTTTGATACCCCCAGCTTAGAACGGATGTGGCTGCATGTATGGTCGCAAGAGCAGTATATGTTTTCCGAAAAAGAAATCAGTAGGTTGTTCGGAGAAACGTATCGGCACGAGACGCTGTTAATGGCTTGGCAAGAGCTAGAAAAGCAGCCACTCACTCCATTTGAAAAAATATCGCTCTTCGATTTACAACACTACCTCCCGCATAATTTGCTCCACAAAGTGGATATTGCTTCGATGGCATATGGGCTCGAAGTGCGCGTTCCTCTGCTAGACCACCACTTGGTAGAGTTTGCCTTATCGTTACCTCAGCATTATAAAATACAACAGGGGCAACAAAAATGGTTATTAAAAAAAGCATTAGCGCACTATTTACCACACTCGTTAGTGTATCGGCGTAAATGGGGGTTTCCCGCTCCGTTAGCAAATTGGTTAGCAACCGACTTAAATGGCTTGTGTAAAGCGTACCTCAATCCCTATGTGTTGCAAAAGCAAGGGGTGTTCAATGTTTCGTTTATCGCAAAATTACTTGAGGACTTTTCGAATGGTAAATTGTATCATTACAAACGAATTTGGAGTTTGTTAGTGTTTCAAATGTGGTATCACCGATACATTTCTCCCGTTTTATAGTCTTAGGAAAAGATTCCTTTTTTTGACTTTTCTATACCCTAAATAAGTTGTTTGGGAAGTGTGGGTTTTGTGAACTCTTAAAAAGTTAGGCAAATCTTACCGACCAGCAAACCATATAAATATTCATATAATTCGACCTTTTTGAATGATGTACACAACACCTATTCGTGTTTTTTTCTGTATAATAGTTTGGGGCATGCTTTGTAGGATTAGTGTGGCACAGCCTATTGTGTTTCCTGAGCAAATACTCCAAGAAGAAATTCGACAACGGCTCGACCTGAGCAACAACAGCCCTACCCTTTTTGCCGATGGGGAGGAACTCCAAGAAGTAGAAGCGGTAAAGGCATTTTACCGAAAGCGTTTATTTACACCTGCATGGGTATTTCGTAGCGATTTTAAACGTGTATTTTGGGAGCTAACTCAACAAATTAGAGCCGCCGAACAAGAAGGGTTAAACCCTGATGATTATCATGCGAAGAAACTGCAAGAGCTTTCGTCTTTTCTTCAAGAGAAAAGCTTTGGCAAGGTAACCGATAGCAACAAACTCAACTATCTTGCCCTAGAGTTTCTCTGTACAGATGCTTTTATACGCTTAGGGGCACATATGTTCGTAGGAAAACTCAATCCACAAAAAGTGGACGAACAATGGCTTACCGAGTGTACTGAAAATAGTGTTCAGTTCGATGCCTACCTGGAAGGCGCCCTACGCACCGGACTAATTGCCGATGGGCTTAGGGCGCTAACCTCTCAGCACCAAGCCTATAAGCGTTTGAAAAAAGCACTTTCCGTGTATGAAGCCATCCGCAAACAAGGCGGGTGGTCAACGCTTTCGTTTGAGGGCGAACTTGTGGTGGGCGACTCTACCCCAAACGTAGCACGGTTAGTCCAACGGTTAGAAATTACGAACGATTTACCCGGCGATGCTACGCATGTATATTTCGATTCAGCAGTGTACCGAGCTGTGAAAAAATTTCAGAGGCGCCATGGCTTAATTGCTCATGGAAAGGTAGATGCTGCTACTCGAAAGGCACTCAACGTTCCGGTGGAAGAGCGCATCTTACAAATAAAAGCCAATATGGAACGGTGGCGATGGCTTCCTAAGCAGTTTTCAGACCGGTACATTGTATCGAACATAGCTAGTTTCAAAACCTATGTAATTGAAAAAGGCGATACGGTATTAAACCTGAGGTCCATTGTAGGGAAAACGTACCGCCAAACCCCCGTTTTTACAAGTAAGATGACGTACCTAGTTTTTCATCCGTTTTGGACTGTACCTACCGGTATTCTTACAAACGATGTGCTCCCCTCTGCGAAAAAGGATAGTACTTACTTGAAAAATAAAGGGATGAAAGTGATTGATAACCGGACAGGCAAAGAGGTAAACCCACAATCGATTGATTGGCAATCGGCACGAGTAGGCAACTTTGCCTATTCTATTCGGCAAAACCCAGGGGCTATCAACGCTTTGGGGCGTATCAAGTTTATCTTTCCGAATAAGTATGATATCTACATGCATGACACCCCTTCGCGCAATCTGTTCCAGCGAAACGAAAGGGCATATAGCTCGGGGTGCATTCGTTTAGAGCAAGTGAATCAGCTTGCCATGTACTTACTGAAAGACCAACGTGGGTGGAGCGAAGAGAAAGTAACCGAAGCCTTTCAGAGCCAACGCACCCAAACCGTTTATTTAGAAAACCCCATCGATGTGCATATCCTCTACATTACTGCTTTTGTATCACCGGAAGGGGAAATTAACTTTCGGAAAGATATCTACGACCGCGATGCACCCCTTATGGATGCACTCTTGACACAGTAGGAAACTCTTCGGTCGGTAGGGCATCGTGTTGGGCAAGGTAAGCAAACGCTATCTCATCATCGAGTAACTCAGTAGCTTCTGCATATGTGGCACTATGATGGTACAAGTATAAACAGCTTCCTTTTGGCAGCGTCTGTAGGACAACCGCTAAATCGTTAGGAGGCACGGCAGGGCACCCCAAACTACGTCCGGCTCGTCCGTTGCGCTTAATAAACGATTCTGTTACATATTCTGCTGAGTGCATTACAATGGCACGAGGCTTTGCATTGTGGTTAATTCCTTGCTCTTGCCCATGCAAATACAGCGAGCGTCCGTGTTTTCCTACATACGTACTGCCGGTTACATAAAACCCTAAACTACTTTGGTACGACTCCGGCGTATTGCTAAACTTCTCGGCATACACCAAACCCGAGTTGCGCCCGTGGGAAACATAGGTGTGCAATAATACTTTGGCACTGACAAGATCAATCACCCAAAAGCGCTTTTCGTACGAAGGTTTTGTAAAATCAACAACGCCAATCACCTTACTTTCATTCAGGGCGCCTTGCTGCTTCAAGTTCAGAAAACCAACATAAGCTTGCCGAAATACCACATAAGTGGGCAAAGGTTCGTCTGAAACTAAGTCGGAATATATGTGGTATATATGCTCTTCGAGCGGGCCGGTAAACGGTGTTTGCTTTTGTGCATGTGCCGCGTGGTGTAGAAACGTAAGAACTGAATGAAAAAGAATTACGACAAAAGATACTTTCACAGATTAAAAAACTTTAGTTAAACGTTTATTACTTTTTCAATAAATAGGAAAAAGCCCTTTTTGGTTTTGAAAAACACAAAAAAATACACTCGTAATAGTTAGCACAACAACTAAAAGCGGCTTTTTTTTTGAAATACTACACGGAAACGCAAGAAGAATATATGTGCTATCTTTTTTTAGATAGCTGATAGTCAGCTAATAATTATCGATTAGTTTTCGAGCAATATGGATGGAACTGCACTTGTACTTACGGCTGGTATGCTGAACGACCCCCATGCTAAAACGGCACATGGATTATTGCGAGGGACCGAACGCTTTCAAATAGTTGGGATTGTTGATAACATACATGCAGGGAGCAATGTGGCTGATTTTGTGGAGAATGTTGCCACAGAATGCCCTATTTTTCATACGATAACGGAAGCGATTCAGACATTGCCCGTTCTCCCTCAATATTGCATTATAGGCGTGGCAACTTCTGGGGGGAAGCTTTCGCCCTTGCTAATAGAGCAACTCGGCGAAGCATTGCAGGCGGGGATGCATGTTGTGAACGGGCTGCATGAATTTGTAAGCGACCAACCTGATTTGCTTGCGATTGCAGAAAAAAACCGGCGGCAGATTATTGATATTCGCAAACCAAAGCCTACGGCAGCATTGCACTTTTGGTCGGGTAAAATAGCCGAGGTAACCTGCCCTAAAATTGCTATCCTTGGTACAGACTGTGCCGTAGGCAAACGCACAACGGCTCAACTATTGGTGCAAACGCTGCGCGCTAGAGGCAAGCGAGCCGAAATGGTTTACACAGGGCAAACCGGATGGCTACAAGGGTGGAAGTATGGCTTCATCCTTGATGCAACGCTGAATGATTTTGTTTCCGGAGAACTCGAACATGCCATTTACCAATGCTACCATACCGAAAACCCCGATTTCATACTAGTAGAAGGGCAATCGGCATTGCGCAACCCTTCAGGACCTTGCGGTGCTGAGTTGCTTGTTTCCGGGCAAATGGACGGCGTAATCCTTCAATATCGCCCAGCTCAGCAATACTTTGGCGATACCACTACATGGGGTAAAATACCTTCGCTCGCGTCCGAGATAGAGCTAATTCGGCTGTATGGTGTGCCTACGTTAGCTATTGCGCTAAATACGAATGGGCTTTCGACTCAGGAAGCAGAAAAACAGCAAGATAAGTTGCAAGCGAAGTTGGACATTCCTGTATATCTGCCGCTCCAACAAGAAAATACAGAACGCTTGGCAGATCAACTTATTCATCATTTTACAAATGAAAATTAAGAAGATTGATTTTTACCTCGAGAACCTCGAGTTAGCTCGGCCCTATACCATAGCCTCCCACACAGTAGATGCGGTGGAAAATCTTTTCGTAGAACTGCATTTGGCAAACGGCATCGTAGGGGTGGGGGCAGCAAACCCTAGCAAAGCGATAGCAGGCGAAAGCGTTGCCGAAGCCTATACTAAACTTCAACGAGGAGCTGCCGATTGGTTGCTCCACCGCGATATCCGATGGTTTCGAGCATTGCTTGGCGAAAACCAACGGCTCAACGCCAAATATATTGGTGTTGCTGCAGCAATTGATCTTGCCTTGTACGATGCGTTCACAAAATATTTGGGCGTTTCTGTAGGTGTTTTTTTAGGCACAGCTCATGCGCAAATGCCTACTTCTATCACGATAGGAATTAAAAGTGTAACCGAAACCCTGGAAGAGGCACATGAATATGTAGGGAGGAAATTCCATCATTTAAAAGTTAAACTAGGGCATTCTGTAGAAGAAGATATAGAGCGACTTGCCAAATTACGAGAGATTTTTGGGAATCAAATTGCCCTGCGAGTCGATGCGAACCAGGGCTATTCGCTAAGTGATTTGCGGTACTTTTATGACCGTACCCAAGGGTTAGCCCTAGAGTTAATTGAACAGCCACTCGCTGCTACTGAAGTAGCCGCCATGCGTGAACTCCCTCTGGGATTGCGTAGCATGATTGCCGCGGATGAATCGTTAACCACACCTCAGACCGCCTGGCATTTGCTGAAGCCGTCGCCTGCTTGTGGTATTTTTAATATAAAATTGATGAAGTGCGGAGGAATTACCCCTGCGCTAACGATTGCTTCGTTTGCTGCACAAGACGGTGTTTTGCTTATGTGGGGCTGTAACGATGAGAGCGAAGTAAGTATTACGGCGGCTTTACATGCGGCATTTTCGTGCCCTCATACGCAGTACATCGACCTCGACGGGAGCTTTGACCTCGCACACGATGTGGCAACCCACGGGTTCATGTTAGTGGATGGGGTGATGCGGCCGCGACTCGACCAGCCTGGGCTTGGCTTTCAGTTTAGGAACTAACCGGCAAGTGGATACCGATTACCAAAATATCGTCAACCTGCGACTCATTGCCCTGTTCCATCCATTTTTCAAGTCTTTTTTCTAAAATGATGGCTTGTTGCTTCATTTCTTTTTGGTGAATCTCAAGGAGGAGTTTGCGGAAGTGTTTTTGCATAAATTTTCGCTGTTCAGTTCCACCAAACTGATCGTGGTAACCATCGGAGAACAGGTAAAGCGTGGTAGGAGTGTTTAAGGGAACTGCTTCGGTGTGGTAGTTACGCCTCGCTTTTTCTTGCATACCTCCAATGCCTAGTCGGTTTCCTTTTAAAATGTGTAATTGGTTGTTTTGAATATACACAAGTGAGTTTCGTGCCCCGGCAAACTCCATTTGAGTGAAATGGCCGGCGTCATCTCTATGAAAAATGCAAATGCCAACGTCCATTCCATTGGTATTGCCTGTTTCGGTTTGGTTTAGCGAATTTCTTACGGCATTGTGGAGTTCAGCCAAAATTCGGTGGGGTTGTGTAATGCCTTTTACATAGATTATTTCGTGGAGGAGTGCATCGGCTTTCATGCTCATAAATGCGCCGGGTACACCGTGCCCGGTACAATCGATTACTGCCATCACCACTTTGCGCTCTAACGCCGCTGGTGTCTTTGCTAAATCGGCAAACCAGTATATATCGCCGCTTACAATTTGAAGGGGCTTGAAAAAAATAAACGATTCGGGAAATACCCGCTCAATGCTTTTTTTGCTTGGTAAGGTGGCTTGCTGTATGGTTTTCGCATAGCTTAGGCTTGCATGAATACTCTCGTTTTGCCGTTGTATTTCGAGGTTTTGTTTTTGTAAGGCTGTATTCACCCGCCTTACTCGTTCGGCTTGCCGCTCTAGCACTTCGTTTTGCTCGGCAATTTTTTGAGTGCGTTCAGCTACTTTTTCTTCTAGCTCTTTCTGGTATTTCTTGAGCACGTTTATTCTTCTAAAATATATAGTAGGCCCCGTAATAATAGCGAGGAACACGTAAAAGGCATATGCCCAAGGAGTTTTCCACCACGGAGGTTGAATTTGTATGTGTAGCGTGGTTTCTTGCGTATTCCACATATCCTGGTAGTTGCAAGCTTTTACCCGAAAGGTATAGTTGCCGGGTTCTAAATTAGTATAGGTGGCAAAATTCTGATTTCCTACATAGTTCCATTCTTCATCGAATTTTTCGAGCATGTATGCATATTGGTTTTTAGCAGGTTCAATGTAGCTAAGCAAGGCAAATTCCAGCGTAATAAAGTTTTGGTTGTACGATAGGTGCAGGGTATCCGTATAGCCGATGTGTTTTTTGAGAGGGTTTTCCTTGCTGCCGATAGGGGCTTGTATACTCTTGTTAAACAGCCTGAAATCGGTAAACACAACGGGTGATTTGTTTGCCTTTACGGTAAGATTTGCTGGATTAAACCGTACGATGCCATCATTCCCTCCAAATAGCAAATCACCGTTGGGCAATTCGAGCATAGAGTTTCGGCTGAAAACGTTGCCTTTCAAAAAGTTACTTTGGTTGTAGGTAAGGAAGATAGAATCCGATGTAGGCGCTGCAGTATTTTTCATCTTTACCAGCCCGTTGCTCATACTAAGCCACAAATGCCCTTGACGATCTTGCAAGGCTCCATACACTATATCGGAACTTAAACCGATTTGCCTATCATAACTTTGGAACGAACTATCCGAAGGATTAAAAAGATGAAGCCCCCCTCCTAACGTGCCTACCCAAATGTTTTTTTGAGCATCTTCTAGGATGAAGGTGATGTAATTATTCGACAGACTCTTAGGGTTATTGGCTTGTTGGGTTAAATAGGCAACTTTTCCCGTTTTTCGGTCTAAAATGTTCACTCCTTGTTCGGTGGCAATCCAGTAACTGCCGTTTTGCAGCTGGGTGATATCCCACACAGCGTTGCTATTTAGCACACCGGAGTTTACATCGAGGACATTTGGAGTGTATGTTCCGTCTTCTTCTTTGTGGAAAACCACAACTCCTCCGGCTAAAGTACCCGCCCAAATGTCGCCTTTTCGGTCTTCATATAAGCTCAGAAACCAGCTATTGGAGAGGCTTTCTAACCCCTTTGTACCTGCTTTAATTTGCTGAACTCGCTTTTCGGCAATATTGTAAATAGAAATGCCTTTCTCAGTGGCTACCCACAGATTTTTATTATCCGTAAGCAGTATATCTTCAATGCGGTTATCAATCAATATAGGAACCGAAATAGTTTGCAATACTCCGTTTTGCAGGTGCAACAATACTAGCCCGTGGTCTTCCGTGCCTACCCATACCGAATCGGTACCAGCTTTTTCTAAACACGTAATCTTTGAAGGAGGAAGCCCTGCTGTTTCGGGTGTGTAGAATAGGAAATTTTCACTTTCTGCGGGGAAGACGCTCACGCCATTTTCGAGTGTACCGAACCAGTATAAGGCTTGTGCTGTGTCTTCAAAGAAGGTAAACACTTTATTACCTGAAAGGCTTCTAGGGTCATTTTTTTTGTTGAGCATTTGCTCAAACGATGCAAAGCTATTGGTACTGCGTAGCATTCCTAGTCCATCGGTACCTACCCAAATTCTATTTTTTGAGTCGGGCTTGCTAAACCATGTATTAATTTCGGTGGTCAGAAGGACATTCGTTTGGAAGCGTGTATTGGAGCGTGTGGCGGGGTCAAAACGGTTAAAGCCTTTATTGGTAGCAACCCAGAGGTAGCCTTGTGCATCAGAGTGGATGTTCCATATCCAATTATCGTTAAGCGTAGAGGCATCTTCAGGCACATGATAATAGTGAGTGAACGAGGTGTTTTCTATTCCATTTTTATAATTCACTTCAAACAAGCCACCATCGAGTATGCCCATCCATAAACGTTGTTGTGAATCGATATGCAAGCTCCACACAATGTTTTTTCTAAAGCCGATGTTGTCTTCTTTCGGAATGAACCGGTGAAAGATTCCCGTAGTAGGATCCATTCTATTTAAGCCGGCATCGGTACCAATCCAAAGGTAGCCTTCCGGATCTTCTACGATGGCGCGCACTCGGTTGCTACTGATGGTGAGGGAGTCGTCAGGGTTATGGAGGTAATGATAAAAACGTTCTTCTGAGGGAACAAACTTATTGAGCCCTCCACCGGAGGTGCCAATCCATAAGTTGCCTTTAGCATCTTCAAAGATGTCGCGAATGATATTGTTGTTGATGGAAGTGCTATCGGTAGGCACATTTTGGTATACTTTGTAGTGGGTGCCATCGTAACGCACCAATCCATCGAGTGTACCAAACCACATAAAGCCCTTTTTATCTTTATGGATGGTATAGACCGCATCTTGGGGTAATCCGCTGGTTTCTACTGAAAACCTAGTAAAGTTTGGTTGAGGAGTTTGGCAGTGGGCGTGTAGGCTCGTTAACCAAACGGAAACCGATATGAATATTACAGAAATGAAGACACGCATACGTTGTAAGGCAATCGTTTTAATACGAAGCCCTAAAATATACCAAGAAAACTTTTGATACACAGTAACCGCTGCAAGGTTTTACAAAGCAAGGATGAGGAAAGTCCCCTTTTTTTAAAGAGATGTTAGCGAGGGGTGGTCGCGGTAGAATCGGTCGAGGGAACTTCCACTAATGGCTCCGATACCCAAATTTCTACAATTTCTCCAATTTTGATTTTAGCCCCTTGATATGCCGGAGGGTTTTGTTTGATTACGCTACCGGGCGTTTCCGCCGATTTCACAAAAGTTACATTGCCTACACCTAAGCCTACACCTCTGAGCAGTGTCTGGGCTTCGTCATATTGCATACCCACTACATTAGGGATGTCCATGGTAGTTTTCCCTAGCCCGTTTCCTACCACCAAATCAACTTTAGAGCCTTTGGTAACTTCTACGCCTTGGCGTAGTTCTTCTTTGGTATACTCTTTCCCCTCATGCAGTACTTTGAGTACGGCATTGGTTGCCAAATCGTCTACGTACTCGATGTTGCCAATTTTTAATTCGTGTATTTTCAGTTGTTGTTCTGCATTGCGAACGGAGCTATCAATTAAATCAGGAATGTTGACCTTAGGCGGAAGGTACGAACTCACGGTAAGGTAAATCTTTCGGTTGAGTTTCACTTTTTCGTTCATGGAGGGGGTTTGGTCGATAATCACTCCTGGGGCGTAATTCAGTTGGTAGGTCGAGTCGATTACCTCGTACCGAAGATTTTTTTCTTCTAGCAGTTGCTGTGCTTCCTCAAGGTTCATTTCGGTAAGCAGGGGGACGGTAATGGTCTCTTGATGATTGGTAACAGCAGGAAGGTACACATTGAACACGCTTATTAGTAAGGCGAGGATAATGCCCAATACTATCACAAGGTGTAATAGAAAATTGAAGATTGAATTCGAAAAAATGAAAAGCGTCCGTTTGCGTTTGGGTGCTTGGTTCTCTTCGGTGGTTTGCTGAGTATCTTCCATAAATGGCGTAGCTTCGTAAATTCAGTATATGCATTTGTGGTATGCAACTACCTTCTTAGAGCGCAAAGTTAACTTTTTCGTACGCTTGCCATTCTAAATTTTGCAAATTTCCTTCTGAGCGATGGGTGTTCAGTCTTTAAAAAGTAAGATAGGGATGGTAGCGTGCAGTGTAAATTTTTGGGTAAGGCTACCCGAAAGGATGCGTTCTACAAAGTTTTTGTGCTGGGGTAAGGCTACTAGCAAATCAACGGCATGTTCTTTAAAATAATCTTTCAGGGCTTTTTCAATGCTTTTTTCTTTGATAAGCTCAAAGTTCATGCGGCTTACCGGGGTGAACCAATAGTGCGCTTCCAATGCCGAAAGTTTTTCCATGTCTTCGGCGTCGTGGCGGTTTGAATCCGAAATGTGCAGGCAAGTAAACACCGGATCGAACGGTTCCGTCAGTTTTCGTACATAATCAATCGCATGGATATCTTGCTTATCGAAATTGGTAGCATAGACAATTCGTTTGAACGATGGTGCTTTTGCCTTATGAGGAACTACCAGTACCGGAATTTTGGCGTGTTGACTCACATGGCTCGCAATGCTTCCCCAGAGAATTTTTCCTAGCCCACTAGCGCCTTTGGTGCCCATCACTACCATACTAAATGCTCCGCTTTCGGTTAACTCTTCAATTTGCTCGGTGGCAACGCCTTGAAGCGTAAGCGTATTAACTGCGATTTTCCCTTCTTTCCGCTCGTAGGGGAGGTTGGCATATTGCGTAGCCAGTTGATTCAGGCGCTTGGTATGGCTCTTTGCCCGTTCTTCAATTAGGGCATCGATGTACTCTGAAGGAGGTGTCGTAAGCGAAGCCGTAAGAGCTACATGATAACTGTTAAACAGTGTGAGGGGTGCTCCGGAAACTCTGGCAAGCGCTACAGCATATTGTAGAGCTGTAATGGAGTTTTCTGAAAAATCGATGGGTACTAAAATGGGTTTCATAGTTGTAGGAAGTTTGTTTGTGGGTGTGCAAATTAAGAGATGTCAAATCATTTGTAGGGCTTTAATTACTCCGATAGTCTCATTTTTAGCTTTTACAATCATGAGGGGCATTTTAAAGTCTTCTCGAACTAATTTTTCAGCGAAGCTTCCTAAAAAGATAGACGATGTAAACGTTTTCCCTTTCGAGCCAAGGATTACGAGATTGGCCCCCACACTCGAAGCAGTATCTTTAATAATAGAGGTATCGTTACCGTGTTTGTGTAGTGTGATAATCGGGGCTACTGTTACGCCTTTTTTATCGATATTTTTAATAAACTCTTGATACCGCCGTAAGGCATGCTTTTTCATGATTTTTGCAAACTCCGTAAACGATTTCCCAATTTTATGATAACCATGCGGGACTTCATAAATATGCTGGCAATATACGGCGGTGCGCTCATCGTGCGATGATATTTCGACGGCGCACTCTAAGGCTCTTTTCGACCATTCTGAAAAATCGGCACAAACCAAAATATCATCCAAAAACAATTCGGTTTCCTCCGGCACAATTATGAACGAGCAATGGATTTTCCGGGCGAGCCTCGTGAGGAGAATCCCACTACCTTCCGATTTATTTTTTCTACCTATCAGGACTAGATCCGTATCTTCCACATGCGCATACTTCACAACCTGCTCCATAGGAGCTCCCTTTTTCAATACATAGTGCACTTGATAATCATTTTTTTTCTCAGCAAGGATTTTCGTAACACTTTCTTTCATCTTTGCCAATAAAAAATCATCAAACGACTGTTCCTCTGCCGCTAAGATTCGTTGTAGCTCATCGGGTAAATCCATTTCCTTCTCTACATGAAAAAACGTGATTTCTTTGATGGGCATTAAATCGGTAAGAAAATCGGCATATGCAATGAGTGTTGTATCGGCTTGGCTAAAATCAAGGCATACTAATACCTTCTCAGTTGTTTCCATACTCTTTTCGGGTTTTATGTACCTAATGATACTAAAGAGGAAGCGAATACAAAAGTCGTTTATCAGTTTATTTAAACCGAAAAACACCTGTATGCACATGCTGAATGGCGGTAAGTTTTTAGCTAACAAAATCCTTCTACGCCTTGTAGTATTTCTATGAAAACAGCGATTATTTGGTATAGAAACGATTTGCGAGTTCACGACCATGAACCACTCCAGGTAGCCATCGAAAATGGCTATCGGGTTGTTCCTGTATACTGCTTTAACCCTTCGGTATTTGCTGAAAGACTCACCGACTACAAAATGCCGAAAATAGGGGCATTCCGAGCTAGGTTTTTGCTCGAAGCCGCAAACGACCTTGAAAAGCAATTGAGTGCCCGGGGCGCAGGCTTAGTGGTAAAAGTAGGCAAACCCGAAGATATGCTGCCCCAACTTGCCGCTCAATACAATGCTTCGGTAGTGTATGCTTCTAAAGAAGTAACCGACGAAGAAATTAAAGAAGAAGAAGCGGTAGAAGAGGCTCTTTCGCAGAAAGGCATATCGCTCAATTTATATTGGCAAGCCACCCTTTACCACCTAGAGGATTTGCCTTTCCCGCTTAAAGCGATTCCTGATATTTTTACGAAGTTTCGCAAGCAAGTAGAAAAGTTTGCAGAAGTGCGTGCTCTAAGGCATACACCTGCTCGAATCCCTGCACCTACCTTACCTAAACCCCAGTTTCCTAGCCTGAAATCGTTGGGTGTAGCTCCGGCTAAGACCGATAGCCGCAGAGTACTCCCTTTTAAAGGAGGAGAAACCGAAGGGATGGCAAGGCTTCAGCATTATTTCTGGGAAACCAAATCGCTCAGTTCGTATAAGGAAACGCGCAATGGGTTGCTTGGTGCCGATTACTCCTCGAAGTTTTCGCCATGGTTGGCGCTTGGCTGCCTATCGCCTCGCTACATTTACCACAAGGTGATTGAGTACGAGCGGGAGGTGGTGCAGAACGAATCGACCTATTGGCTAATTTTCGAGCTTATTTGGCGCGATTACTTTCGGTTTATTGCTTATAAGTTCGGGAACACCCTCTTTCAGCAAGGGGGGATTAAACAAACGCCATTACCCCTGCAGAAAGATATCGGGACGTTTCGCAAGTGGGCAGAAGGCAACACCGGTTCGCCTTTTATCGATGCGAACATGCGCGAATTAAACGCCACGGGCTTCATGTCGAACCGAGGGCGGCAAAATGTGGCAAGCTTCTTAGTGAAAGATTTGAAAATTGATTGGCGCTGGGGAGCTGCCTACTTCGAAAGCCAACTGATCGATTACGACCCTTGTAGCAATTGGGGAAACTGGAATTATGTAGCCGGAATTGGTAACGACCCCCGCGAAGACCGATACTTTAACACCTTGAGCCAAGCCAAGCGGTACGATGCCCAAGGAGCTTACATTCGCCATTGGTTACCCGAACTAAAACATGTACCCAATAGCCATATCTTTACACCTTCGGCAATGAGCGAAGCTGAGCAAATAGCCGCACAATGTATTATTGGGAAAGATTACCCCAAACCCCTACCGAGTCTACATCAAGAGGCATTACCACGCACACCTAAACCACAACGGCGGAACCGTAAAAACCGAGGACATACAAAAAACTACAATTAGTTGATACAAAAGGCTGCCTTTGCAAATATTCATCTTTCGTAAAGGCAGCCTCTCGATAACGTCTTCTATTTTTGATAAATAGGTGCCAAATGTGATTTATCGCCAGTCATTTGCCACTGCCCCAACGAAATAGGGATGTTACCAATCGAGTTTAGCTCGTCAAAAAATGCTTTTAGCTGAAACTCTTTTCCTTGTAGTTCTCTATTGCGCGCCACTTCTGCCAAAGTTTGCTCTACTAAGTACTTTCCGGTAATGTAGCTTGTCCCGTACCCTGGCTGCCGGAGGTACAGATGCTGTTCAAAAATGAGCAATTCTTTTTCCGTTTTCATCCATCCGCGGGGCGTATATTCAGAGTGGATTCCTCCGGCTTCCTCCATGGTCATTTCATTTGCATGTGCATACAACGAGCCAAGCCCACGAGCGGCACGCTGTGCAATCATAATGTATACAATTTCCCGCGCACGTGGGGAATCATCGTAAAGGCCAGCTTGCATGAACATTTCCTCTACCGCCGTAGCGACTCCTTCGTTGCGCGAGTCGAAAATATTGTAGAGGAGCGGCACACGACGGATAGGGCTTGGGTTAGGCTCTGTATCCATACGAGCCAGCTCAAACCAATGGTAGAAGTGTGAATACAAGGGGCGGGGATCGTGGTGAGCGGTAATCCAGAAGAAATTACGTGTTTCTTTCGGGACAAACCGCCCTAAATGTGCCTCTAAGGCGGGCTTAAAATAGGCTTTCACCGAAACGATTTCATCGTTTTCGAGAAAACTTAGCAAGCTTGCTGCCGACTTTTCGGCGAGGGCATTGTACGCTTCGGGCGAATCGACTGGCTTTAACGGAGGAAGTGCACGGTTGCGATGTTCTTCTAGTTTTAACGCAGCCCAAGCCCGGGCCAACTCCCTTTTCAGAATCATGACTTCATCTTCCCAAGTAAGCGGTACAAGGTGTACATTTTGCAGATACCATGTATAGTTTTCTTTCCCAATGCCTGAAGGTCCCGTTTTCTTTTTTGCTTCTTGTTTCAACCACTGAGCAAACGCCTGCGTAGAACGGATTGCAGCGTTAATTGCCTCCACTACATCGTTATGTTTTTTCACGCCGGGGTATGTTAAAATATCTTCCAAGTTTTTTACTTGGGTTTCAATATCGCGGATACCGGCAATCCATAAATCCTTGGCATTACCAACCAAGTTTGTTTTGGCTTGTTCGTTTAACGGGGGGATTACTTGTAAATCGCTCAGGAAGCGACTTTTTTCGCTCTCGGATAGGGGAAATTGGTATGTCCAAACTTCAGTAGTTCTATGGTGGGTGGGGCCTTCGTGCGCAGGGACATCGCTCCGCGCCATCCAAACCGATTTGTAAAAGGCAGGGTCGCGTTCCCATGGTTTTAACACGCGGTGGTTAAAGTCGTACCCGTTCATTTCTGCCCAAACAATCATCCAATCTACTTGGTAAGGGATAGCCCACTGCGTTGTATCGATAGCTTGCAGCTTTTTCTGTAATAATTTAAAGGCGGGCAAACGCTTTTTAAAAGAAGCGGCTGTGTAGTCCGGAGCGCCGTCTTTCATGGGAGGCGTCTCAAACGTTCGCCACTCTGAAAACAAATTGGTAAGTAGGGAATAATTAGCGGGCGGCTCATCCTCAGCAGTTTGCGCATGTGCAAACACCGATAAACCTACAAGCAAGAGGCATAAAAAAATGGCGAAAGGTTTCATAAGTATAAGTCTGTTAAAGTTTTGAGAGAAATGCTGTGGAAAAAGCAGATTCAATAGGGCATCGTGGAATAAATATGGCTAAAAAATGTATCCCACTGATTTGATTGGTGCCCGATGGGAAGTTATTAAAAGCCTTCTTAATGACCAATGTACCTATTTCGTACGATTGATGCTAAAGGGCATTTTCTATGGGAATGGGCATGGATTCCCATGGCGAATGCTATGCTAAGAATCCCTGCCATTAGGGTACGCATGGTTGATTGGTCTTTGACGAATGCTAAAATAACTTGGTTTATCGGCAAAAAAAACTGTAACAATTCGTGCAAAACATAAAATTGTTTCAATGCTAGTAACATTTTGATGTATTTATTTTTCCGTTACAAAGTTTTTGCTTAAAATGGACGCGTGTAGGCAATACATTTGCGAACAGTAGCTAGTGAGAAGTCATGGAATGTCGATATGAGCAAATTGAGGAAGGATTTTGCATCTGGGCTTACCGGCACAAATACGCTGGAAGATATCAAGCAATTTAAAGATGCCTTTATTTCAATGACCAAAAAGAAATAGCGACATATTGTCTGAAAATCAATGCTTTATCGCTCTTTTTGGGTCAAATTGGCAGAAATTTTCTCCTGTTTTCTTACTTGGTGTACCCTTTGAATACCATCAAAGCGTCGAGACATTCATCTGCATGTACGACTTTGAAAACATCGTTTAACCAACTACAACCCACAACCATGAACTTCGATAAATACACCATTAAAGCGCAGGAAGGCTTACAAAAAGCTGCGGAGGTGGCAAAAGCAAACCAACAGCCCATTATTGAGAATGGGCATTTAGTTAAAGCGCTCTTTATGCAAGATGAAAACCTTGCCTCGTTTATATGCAATAAACTGAATGTAAACCGCTCTTACTTTAACGAGAAACTCGAAGATGTTATAAAGCAATACCCTCGTTCCGATGCACAGAACCCGTACCTCTCTAATGATGCGGCGCGTGCCTTGCAGAAGGCAGAAAAATACATGGACGAGATGAAAGATGAGTACGTTGCCGTAGAACATGTGCTGTTGGGAATCTTGGCAGGAAACGATGCCGTGGCAAACCTTATGCGCAGCAATGGCTTTAGCGAAAAGCACTTAAAAGCAGCCATTCAAGAGTTGCGAGGCGGCGATCAGGTAACCGACCCCAACGCCGAAGCGAAGTATAAATCGCTTGAACGCTACTCCCAAAATTTGAATAAGCTGGCAAAGTCGGGCAAGCTAGATCCCATTATTGGGCGCGATGAGGAAATCCGTCGCGTACTGCAAATTCTCTCTCGACGCACCAAAAATAACCCCATGCTCATTGGTACGCCGGGGGTAGGTAAAACTGCCATTGCCGAAGGACTCGCACAGCGCATCGTTTCGGGCGATATCCCCGAAAACCTGAAAGATATCACCATTGCTTCCCTCGATATGGGCTTGCTCGTAGCAGGGGCTAAATACAAAGGCGAGTTCGAAGAACGCTTGAAAGCGGTAATCAAAGAAGTAAAAGCCTCGGAAGGGCGTATTGTACTTTTTATTGATGAAATCCACACCCTAGTGGGTGCCGGCGGTAGTGGAGAAGGGGCGATGGATGCCGCCAACCTCTTGAAGCCTGCGTTGGCACGTGGCGAACTCCGTGCTATTGGCGCTACTACGCTCAAAGAGTATCAGAAATACATTGAGAAAGATAAAGCCTTAGAACGGCGGTTTCAAACTGTAATGGTGGATGAACCTTCCGTACAAGATTCTATTTCGATTCTGCGAGGAATCAAAGAGAAGTACGAAGTACACCACGGCGTGCGCATTAAAGATGATGCTATCATTGCGGCGGTGGAGTTATCGCATCGGTACATTAACGACCGCTACTTGCCCGATAAGGCAATTGACCTGATGGACGAGTCTGCCGCTAGAATGCGCATACAGATTGATTCGATGCCTGAAGAAATTGATGAAATCCAGCGTAAGGTGATGCAGCTCGAAATTGAAAGAGAAGCTATCCGCCGCGAAAACGATAAAGAAAAAGAAGTAATCCTCTCGGAGGAAATCTCGAACCTTTCTGAGCAGCTCACTAGCCTGAAGGCTCGTTGGAAGAGTGAGAAAAGCGTTATCGAAGAAATTCAGCAGGCGAAAGAAAACATCGACCGTTACAAAAGCGAAGCAGACCAAGCCGAACGCGAAGGCGACTACGGGCGTGTTGCCGAACTTCGCTATGGCAAAATCAAAGAAACCGAAGAAAAGCTCGAGCAGCTCCAACAAAAAATGCAAGCACAACAAGCCGAAAGTCCGCTGCTGAAAGAAGAAGTAACCGCCGAAGACATTGCCGATGTGGTTTCAAAATGGACTGGCATTCCCGTTTCTAAAATGTTGCAGAGCGACCGCGAAAAGCTACTGCGCTTGGAAGCCGAACTCGGCAAACGGGTGGCAGGGCAAACCGAAGCCATTACTGCACTTTCCGATGCGGTACGCAGAAGCCGTGCAGGTTTGCAAGACCCCCGCAAACCTATAGGTTCGTTCATTTTCTTAGGAACTACCGGTGTGGGGAAAACCGAACTAGCTAAAAGTTTGGCAGAGTTCCTTTTCAACGATGAAAACGCCATGGTACGCATCGATATGTCAGAGTACCAAGAGCGCCATGCGGTAAGCCGACTCATTGGGGCGCCTCCAGGATATGTAGGCTATGATGAAGGCGGACAACTCACCGAGGCTGTGCGCCGCAAGCCCTATTCGGTAATCTTGCTCGATGAGATTGAAAAAGCACACCCCGATGTGTTCAACATTTTGCTGCAAGTACTCGACGACGGCGTACTGACCGACAACAAAGGACGGGCAGCGAACTTCAAGAATACCATCATCATCATGACTTCAAATATTGGCTCTCAGGTGATTATGGAAAATATGATTGGAGTAACCGAAAACGATACTGACGCCGTACAAGAACGTACCCGGCAGCAAGTTTTTGAAATGCTGCGAACCGCTATGCGCCCCGAATTTTTGAATAGAATCGATGAAATCATTATGTTTAAGCCGCTTTCTAAAAAAGAAATGCTTAAAATTGCAGAAATCCAATTTGCAGATATCCAAAAACGCCTCGAGAACTCAGGCATTATTTTGGAGGCTTCCAAAGAGGTGCTTGTTCATTTTGCTGAAAAAGGGTACGACCCTACCTTCGGTGCAAGGCCTTTAAAGCGTATTTTGCAGAAAGATTTACTCAATACCCTCTCGAAAGAAATCTTGAGTGGGAAGATTCAGAAAGACGCTGTAGTAGGAATAATGCTGAATTCTGAGAACAAAATTGAGTTTTTTAACGTTGAGCAAGTTAAATTAGAAAATGAATAATTTTTTGATTTGGGTTTAGTTTTTTCATGATTTAGGAAAACGCGCGGATATTATCCGCGCTTTTTTTTTATCTAAATCCGCCTTCGAAAACACGCTGTGCGTATGCTTTTCTGTACCTTTCCAAAATTTTTCTTCTTTTTAAAAAGTCTTCCCTGCATTTTTGCAGTTTATTTCTAGCCGTATTGAAATCGTTTGAGAGTATGAAGTTAACATTTTGGGGTGCAGCACGACAGGTTACCGGTAGTATGTTTCTCTTGGAACTCGAAAGCGACTATCGCATTTTGATCGACTGCGGAATGGATATGGAGCGTAAAAAAGAAGAGGACTCAATCTACGAAGGCTCTGCCTTCCCGTTTGAAGCTAGCTCGATTAATTTGGTACTTCTTACGCATGCCCACCTCGACCACTCCGGGCGAATCCCCAACCTGTTACAAGAAGGGTTTGAAGGGCAAATTTTATGCACCTCGCCTACCTTAGACCTCACCGAACTATTACTGATGGACGCAGCCGGGCTGAACCGTCGTCGTTTGCAAGCCTATCATAAGAAACGCAAGAGGTTGCCGGCAGAAGCCGATAAAATGGGAGCATTCCGCAATCTGTACCTTGAGCGCGATGTAGAAGCCACTATCGACCAATTTGTGCCCATCGCCTTTAACCAACGGTTTTCTATCAATAAAGAAGTAAACGTTACCTTCATTCCAACTGGTCATTTGCTTGGGGCAGCGAACGTTTTGGTAGAAGTTAAAGAAAATGGGGAAGCAAAACGATTGCTTTTTTCCGGTGATTTGGGGCGGTTCAACTACCCCTTACTGCCCGATCCTGAGAAGCCTCCACAGGTCGACTATTTAATTTGTGAAACCACTTATGGCAACCGTGTGCACACTTCTACGAGCGATACAGCCGCACAACTCAAACAGGTGATTCAAGAAACCTGCGTGGATATTCCGGGAAGGCTCATCATCCCTGCCTTCAGTATTGGCAGAACGCAAGCTCTGCTGTATGTCCTCAACCGACTTTGTGCCGATGGCGAACTCCCTCCGGTAAAGATTTTTGCTGATAGTCCCTTGGCGTTTCGCAGTAATAAAGTTTATGAACGATACCACCGCATGCTCAACCAAGAAGCTCAGGAATTTCGCGACGACTACGAGAGCCTTTTTGATTTTGACACCCTACATTACATCGAAAACACTAAGCAAAGTCGGCAAATTTCTAACTATGCCGAGCCGTGTATCATCATCTCTTCTTCGGGCATGATGGAAGGAGGACGTATCCAGCACCACGTGGCGCAAAATTTAGAAAATCCGTACTGCACTATCATGATGGTAGGGTACAGCGCCGAAGGCACGCTAGGGCATAAGCTAATGAACGGAATGAAAACCGTAAAGATTGGTAAACGTGAGGTAAGTATTTCGGCACGGATCGCCAGTACCGATGCTTTCAGTGGGCATGGCGATCAGAATGATATTTTACAGTTTGTACATGCCCAAGATCCTGCCCTTCTGAAGAAAATCTTTTTGGTGCATGGTGAACCCCAATCGATGGATGACTTCTGCAATATCATTACCGAAGAAGGATATCAAGTTGAAATTCCTGAAAAAGGAACATCTTTCACGCTATGAGCCAAATTGTAATTGTAGGTGCTGGGAATGTTGCATGGCACTTAGCCCCCGCCCTAGAAACTGAGGGCGCTTCCATAGTTGGGGTGTTAAGCCGCAGTAAATCTTCGGCGAAAGCCTTAGCAAAACGGCTTTACGATACCCAAGTGCTCCTTTCGTACGATTTACGCAATGTACCTGCCGATATTGTCTTGCTATGCACCCCCGACGAAGCCATTGCCGAAGTAGGGCAGCGCCTGCAACTGCCCGAGCATACGATTCTCGCTCATATTTCTGGCGCTACCCCACTTAGCCAGTTGCAAGCCGTAACCGCCAACCCTACTGGTGTTTTTTATCCGTTGCAAACTTTCAGCAAACAGAAAGAAGTTTCTTTTGGGCAAGTGCCTATTTGCATTGAAGGCTCTGACCCCACTACCCTCGACACCCTTGCCGATTTGGCTTGGCTTATCAGCGAACAAGTATATCATTTCAGTTCAGAAGAGCGCCTCGCTCTCCATACAGCAGCGGTAGTGAGTTGTAACTTTGTGAACCATTTATGGGCACTCACTTACGATTTCTTAAAAGATACCCCCATCCCTTTCCCTCTCTTAAAACCTCTCATTCAAGAAACATTCGGTAAAGCTTTCGAATACGAACCGAAAACCGTACAAACCGGTCCGGCACTTCGGCATGATGAAACCACCCTACGAGCCCATCAAGCCGTACTCGCTGCTCATCCAAAGCTACAAACGCTTTATCGCCTGCTTTCGGAAAGTATTCAGGAATATCACATAAAATGATACTATCCTACAAGAAATCCCTGCTTTCTGCCCCACTAGGCTAAAACACGTTAAAATCAATTGGATATGAAAAAATAGAAAACTTGTTTTGCAGAACTGTGGTTTTTACCTTGAACCTTTATTGAAATCAGAAAAAATTATGAATTTACTTTCAGCAATTGTATTGTTTGGTGTGCCAGGAGGTTGGGAATGGGTTATCATCGTTTTGGTGGTACTTCTTTTATTTGGCGCGAAAAAAATTCCAGAACTTGCTAGAGGCTTGGGAAGGGGCATCCGCGAGTTCAAAGATGCTACTCGCGAAATTAAAGACGAAATAGACGAAGGCGTGAAGAAAGCCGACCCTAATAAACCGTAAGCACTACCATATTTTTTAAAAAAGAATTTCATTTGCCAGAAGAAGCTTATACCTGCTCTTCTGGCTATTTTATTTTATAACTAAATTGATTTACGCTTTTGTATTCCTCATACTTTGCTTACCGAAAAGCCCTAGAGGCGCAACATACTACGGTTACCGAAACCGTGCAAAGCTATTTGCAACGGATTGCCGAACATAGTGCGTTGAATATCTTCTTAGAAACTTTTGACAACTCGGCATTGCAACAAGCCCAAAAGACCGACGAAAAACTACGCAACGGTACGGCAGGTAAACTTGCTGGAATGGTGGTGGGAATCAAAGATGTGATCGCCTACAAAGGGCACTCTTTACAAGCCGGTAGCCAACTGTTAGAGGGCTTTCAGTCAGAATACTCTGCCACTGTGATAGAGCGCCTCCTTGCAGAAGATGCCATTATTATAGGAAGGCAAAACTGCGACGAATTTGCCATGGGTTCTACGAACGAAAACTCTTCGTTTGGTGCTACGAAAAACCCCGTAAACCCCGAGCATGTTCCGGGCGGATCTTCAGGAGCTTCGGCAGCAGCTATAGCTGCCGATTTATGTATGGTTTCCCTCGGCTCCGATACAGGCGGCTCTGTACGGCAGCCCGCTGCTTTTTGTGGAGTAATCGGCTTAAAACCCACTTATTCGCGCATATCGCGTTTTGGGTTAATTGCCTATGCCTCTTCGTTTGATGTCATTGGGATATTAGGAAAACAGGTCTATGATGTTGCACTAGTACTCGAAATAATTGCAGGCAACGATGGCAAAGATGCTACTGTTTCCCAACGGCCTGTGCCTACTTATTCAGAAGTAGCCGAAATCGATGCCCCACTGAAGATAGGCTACATTCAAGAAACCCTGGAAGCCGAAGGTATTCAAGAGGAAGTAAAAGCTCGTACCCTTGAAAAAATAGATTGGTTGAGCGCACAAGGGCATACAGTTGAGTCGGTTCCATTTCCACTCCTTTCGGCTGTATTGCCAACGTACTATATCCTCACGGCTGCCGAAGCAAGCACCAACCTTTCACGTTACGATGGCATCCGTTATGGCAAGCCACGGGGCAATGCCCAAAATTTGGAGGAATTATATCGGCAAACAAGAAGCGAGGGGTTTGGTGCCGAAGTAAAGCGACGCATCATTTTGGGCTCTTTTGTCTTAAGCGCAAGTTACTACGATGCGTACTTTACCAAGGCGCAAAAAGTCCGTAATTTGATTCGTCAACAAACACTTAACCTGCTAGAGCGTTACGATTTTATAGTATGCCCAACGGCTCCTACTACGGCATTTCGGATAGGTGCTTTTAATGAGGCCAATGTATTACAGATGTATCTTGCCGATTTGTATACAGTGCAAGCATCGGTAAGTGGCATCCCGGCAATTTCTATCCCGAATGGCACCGACTCGCAGGGGCTTCCCATCGGTTTACAACTCATGGCAAACGCCTTTGAAGAAGAAAAATTACTAGCCTTTTCAAAATATTTGCAAAAACATCAGAGTTAGAAAGGTATAGCCTCTTAACAAATTAAAAAACGCTCTTAGAATAATACACATGAAATTTTACCGGCAACTCGTTTTTTCTTCTACTTTTCTACTTCTTGCAACTACTTTTTCTGCTTTTGGGCAAACGTTTCAGGATAGCATTTACACGGTTCAACTTCCTCCTGATTACGATTTCCCTGTTAACCAAGTAGTAGAAGCTGTAAATATTTTACCCGAAGTAGAACCGCTCAACTTCGATACTACAGCGGCGATTCCTATAGAAGAAATCGTTTTGGACGATACGCACGTCCCCTACGTTTCTGAAAGTTTAATTCGCGACCGTCTGAGCTGTTTACAATCGGATTTGCCACTTTCTTACCACGAGCGAGTACGCGTGTTTATCGATTATTTTGCCGTGAAAAACAGGGAATTTACCCTTAAAATTATGCAGCGTAAGAACTTGTATTTCCCCTTGTTTGAACGCATATTGGCAGAATACGGCTTGCCCGACCAACTGAAGTATCTATCGATTATCGAATCGGCATTGGTGCCGCATGCACTCTCTCGTGCAGGTGCTGTAGGGCTGTGGCAATTTATGCCCTATACAGGTCGCTTGTATGGGCTTCGGCGCAATTATTATGTAGACGAACGAATGGATCCGGAGCAATCTACTCGAGCGGCCTGCAAATATTTAAAATACCTCTACGAACTATTTGGCGATTGGGAACTTGCCATTGCAGCCTATAATTGTGGGCCGGGCAATGTACGCAAAGCCCTCCGCCGCTCAGGAAAACCCTATAAATTTTCTATAGAATACGAACAAGATAATCCATACATGAACTCTATGGTAGGAGGACATTCTCATTTTTGGGATGTATACCGTAGCCTTCCTCGGGAAACACGGTCATATCTTCCGCAGCTAGTTGCCATGATTTACGTGCTTTCCTATGCTGAAGAACACAATCTAATTCAAGAGCAGCCTTCGTATCCGATCCCTACTGAAGAAGTGTACGTGAGCCAATCGGTAGATTTAGCAAAGCTTGCCAAAAAGCTCAAAATATGCTATGACGACCTAAAAATGATGAATCCTCAACTTCGTTGGGGGATTGTCCCGAATAATGTAAAAAACTATGGTATTAAAATCCCTGCTGTTCGCCTACATCAGTTCTTAAACAACCGGGAAGAAATTCTTGCCGAAACAAAATACACCGGGCGTAACTTACACTATACCGACTCAAAACAGCGTAATGGGGGCAACGGAGATAAGTATTATCATACCGTTCGGCGTGGCGAGTCTCTAGGGCTTATTGCCCAACGTAATGGCGTATCGCTTTCGAAACTGCGCGCTTGGAATAATATTTATACCAATTTAATCCGCCCTGGGCAAAAATTGGTGATTTATGGACCTGATAAACGCTCTACTACCACAAGCTCTCGTTCGATTGCCAAAAATCAAGAAATTCCATCGAGCAAAATTTACACTGTAAAACCTGGGGATTCGCTTTGGCTCATTTCCCAAAAATTCAAAGGAGTTACAATCGATAAACTCAAGCGCTTAAACAACTTGCAGTCAAGTCAATTGAAGCCCGGGCAAAAGCTAAAACTCGGATAATCTATGCGATACCTAGCATTATTGTTAGTAGGGCTTTTTATGGTGACCGCAGCAAGTTGCCAACGGTTCGATCGAATAACATCGCAATCGAAACCGACTTCTCACAAAGCATGGGACGATTTACTCAAGCAATATGTAACTCCCGAAGGAAATGTAAACTACAAAGGGTTTCTGGCAGATAGTCTGCAACTGAACCAATACCTTGCACAGCTTTCAGAAGGCTTTCCTACAGAAGCAAACTGGGCAGAGCCGCAACGGCTTGCCTATTGGATTAACGCCTACAACGCTTTTACCATTCAGCTTATTATTCGCAATTACCCGGTAGAAAGCATTAAAGATATCGGCCCAAGTCTTGCCATCCCGTTTGTAAACTCTGTATGGGACGCCGCCTTTATTCAAATTGAAGGGCAGTTACTTACGCTTAACGATATCGAACACCGTATTTTGCGCAAAGAGTTTGAAGAACCTCGCATTCACTTTGCCATTAATTGCGCCTCCAAATCGTGTCCACCTCTTCGCAATGAAGCATACACTGCCGATAAGCTCGAAAAACAACTACAAGAGCAAGCCGTGCAGTTTATAAACGATGCCCAATGGAATCAGCTTTCTAGCACTGAAGTGTCTGTTTCTAAAATCTTCTCATGGTTTAAAGGCGATTTTACTACAGAAGGTACTCTTATCGATTTCTTAAACCGATACGCTGCCATCACAATTCGGCCCGATGCCCCAATAAACTACCTTCCCTACGATTGGAACTTAAACGAATAACCCCTTCGTTAAGCGCATAAAAGCTTGTTGCCGCTTCGTGGCACGACTTTTATACTGTATAAGAAAACCAAGTTACCTTTTAATTTTCGTTTATCCCTTAGATAAAAGCACTAAAAGATTATGATAATGTGTAGAAGAATTTTCGTATTTGCGTTGAGTTTCATTGGCTTCATCGGTGTAGCTGTAG
>CAYMYI010000011.1:0-23571 GCA_964394585.1 uncultured Roseobacteraceae bacterium | reverse complement strand
GGAATAGGAAAGTTTATAGGATGGGAAAATCCTAGCTGTAGCACAAGAAGATCCTTATGCAAATCAGTATAACGAGCACTCGGTACGCCCCATTCGGCGCGATGACCAAATGTTTCGCAAATCGCTGTGGTGGCGCATGGACTTGCGGACTAAACGCAATGAGCCTTTTTTCGCTCGTAACAATGAGTTGTCACGTTTGCTAATTAATGCGGTGCGAGAAGGTAAAATAGAACCCTTTTATAACGATTCGCTGAATCGAAGAATGAGCGTAGAGGAGTTTAACGCTCGTTTGCGCATCCCCCAGGCGGAGCTCGATGCTGAAGAAGTGATGGATAAATGGGAAGAAGAAAACTTGAACTGGGGAGCAGGCACAGGTACTTACGAGAAAGAAGAAAAGCCTGCTGCCCACGAATATTTCCCACGGCAGCTTTACATTTTAGAGTTGAAAGAAGATTTGATTTTTGATAACCGCCGCTCACGCATGTTTCATGATATGCAAGCCATCACCTTGATGATTCCGGCGGAGCAAACCCCTACCGGTATTGAAAAGGTGTTATGCTCGTTCAGCTACCGCGAATTGGTTGAGCAAGTATTCAAAAATAATCCGGAAGCCATTTGGTTCAACCCTCAAAATTCTTCGCAGCATCGCAACCTTACCGATGCGTTTGAAATGGGGCTGCACGGTAAATTCTTAGTGAAGTATGAAAATCCCAAGGGCGATTACATCGTAGATATTTATGGTAATAACAAGCGAGCTTTGCAGATGTCGGAGCAGGCAGTATACCGTTTAATGGAATATGAAGCTACGCTTTGGTCGTACTAAGCTGCTCTTCTGCTCTTAATAAAAAAAGCCTCTCGAACTTAGCGAGAGGCTTTTTTGATAGACTACGTTTTATTCTTCTGCCATAAACGGATAGCGGTAATCGGTAGGAGGGTTAAAATTTTCTTTAATTGTACGAGGCGAAACCCAGCGTAATAAGTTTTGGATAGCTCCTGCTTTATCGTTCGTGCCTGACCCACGTGCTCCACCGAAAGGCTGCTGCCCTACTACTGCTCCTGTGGGTTTATCGTTGATGTAGAAATTACCTGCTGCATTTTCGAGCTTTTGCGTGGCAAGCTCAATGGCATAACGGTCTTGTGCAAATATGGCACCGGTAAGTGCATATGGCGAGGTATTATCTACCATGTAAAGAGCTTCTTCGAATAAATCTTCGCGATAGACGTAGATGGTAAGCACAGGACCGAAAATTTCTTCTTGCATGGTAGTATATTGGTTGTCTTCGGTTTTCAGGATAGTTGGCTCGATGAAATACCCCTCTGATTTATCGTAGTTACCACCAGCAATTACTTCCACCAAGGCAGATTCTTTTGCATCGTCGATATATTTGGCGATTTTATCGAAGGCGGTTTCATCAATCACAGCACCCATAAAGTTTCGGAAATCTTCAACAGTACCCATTTTCAGGGTTTTTAGGTCTTCTAGCAAATATCCTTTTACTTCTTCCCACAAGTTTGAAGGGATGTAAGCGCGCGAGGCTGCCGAACATTTTTGCCCTTGGTATTCGAACGCACCTCTGATGAGTGCCGTGGCTAACTGGCGAGCATTTGCCGATTTGTGCGCAATCACAAAATCTTTTCCACCGGTTTCGCCTACGATGCGCGGATAGCTGCGGTATTTATCAATATTTTGCCCAATTGTTTTCCATAGGTGTTGGAACACTTTGGTGCTTCCTGTGAAGTGTAGGCCTGCAAAATCGCGGTGGTTAAACACCACGTCGCCTGCTGTAGGGCCGTCTACATAAATCAAATTGATGACGCCATCGGGCACACCTGCTTCACGCAAGATTTTCATCACTACGTTTGCTGCAAAAATTTGTGTTTCGGCGGGTTTCCAAACCACAGTATTGCCCATCAGGGCGGGAGCGGTCGGTAAATTTCCTGAAATTGCCGTGAAGTTAAAGGGAGTAATGGCAAATACGAACCCTTCTAAGGCACGGTGCTCCATTCGATTCCACAGCCCTGGAGACGAAATAGGGGGTTGCTGTTGGTAGAGTTCTGCCATGAACGCTACATTAAATCGCAAAAAATCAATGAGTTCACAAGCCGAATCTATCTCAGCTTGAAACGCTGTTTTCGATTGCCCCAACATGGTAGCTGCATTGAGTTCTTGCCGATATGGCCCTGCCATCAGTTCTGCTGCTTTCATAAAAATGCTCGCGCGGTGTTCCCACGACATCGCATTCCAGGCTTCTTTAGCACCTAAAGCAGCGTTGATAGCTTGTTCAACGTGCGAAGCGTCGCCAAAATGATAATGCCCTAGCACGTGTTTATGCTCATGAGGTGGGTTGAGTGGTTTTCGGTTGTTGGTGCGAACTTCTTCTGCCCCGATGTACATGGGGATATCGGCTTGTTCGCCCTTCATTCGTTGTAGGGTTTCTTTTAACAACTTCTTTTCCGGTGAACCGGGTGCATAGCTCAATACAGGCTCGTTGCTCGGTTTCGGAATGTTGAAAAATCCTTTTAGCATGGTGTGTCAAAATTTTAGGGTTGTCAATTGTTTCGGTGCGAAGTTAGGGAAATCTTTCGGTCTGCCCGAACCCCCATTTTCCTAGTTTCCAAGCATTTGGAAATAGTTTTTCACCTCTTGATCCTTCTCGTTTTCTTTCAGTTTTTCGAGTAATGCATTGACGCCCTCCACATTGCTAAGCAGTGATAATGCCTGAAAAGCGGCTACTCTTACATTTCGATTAGGGTGTGTGGCGGCGTACCCTTCTA
The DNA here is from genome assembly GCA_964394585.1 of uncultured Roseobacteraceae bacterium. GTDB lineage: Bacteria > Bacteroidota > Bacteroidia > Cytophagales > Flammeovirgaceae > CAYUJH01. The sequence continues at coordinate 20,796 of CAYMYI010000011.1, read as the reverse complement.
ATTGAGTAATACCCTTTTGCTGAACTTCTGTGGGTTGTTGCATCAGGTAGCTCCCCAAATAATTTAAGAAGAGAGGCTTTACGCTTGCTTGACTTTTAGCTATTGCCGTGGTGAACCATTCGTACTTTCCGCTAATACTGTAGTAGCTATAAAAATCGGCAACGGTGCTTTTGATATTTAGATTTTCTTCGTTTTCTAACTGTTCTACCGTAGGTAGAAGCTGTTCGCCTTCGAGTTCGGCTAAATTGAAAAGGGCATAAGCGTTGACTACGCACGAACTATCGGACAGGGCTTTGCGCAGAAGTGCAGGAAATTCACCTAGCGAACTCAACGTGTTGAGGGCGGTGCCCCGCACCAGCGAGCTTTCGTCGGTAGTAGCCATCGACTTCAATAAACCGATGAGTTGCTCTTGCTGCGACCCTTGGTAGTTTTCGAACGCTTCCGCTACAAACTCTCGGATTGCCGGCTCGGGGTGCGATAGTGCTGCCAACATGATGGGTAAAATTTCTGGTTCGTCCATACCGGTGCTCAGTTGCTGTAGGGCATCGAGCTTTGCCAATATGCGATTCGATTCTTGGTATTGGATGATAAAGGCTTGAGTTGATTTGAGGTGGTCAACAATCCCTGGGAGTAGTGTTTCGGCATCGAAAAGCACTAAGTCGGGGGCGGTATCCATCGGGAAGACAAACACTTGCGAAGCTTGGTTCACCACTACTTCGTAGCGCTTTTTTTGCTCGCCGTGCCACACATCAATGCTGACCGGCAAGCGATAGATTGGTGTAAACCGTTCATCTTGTTTTTGCTGAACCATTACACGGAGCGTGCCTTCTTCGTATTCATCTTTCACATACAAGTTAGGATGACCGGAGGCTAGAAACCACTGGTCGAAGAACCAGTTCCAATCTTGCCCGGTTACTTCTTCAAATGCTTGGCGTAGGTCGTGTACTTCGGCTGTTCCGTAGGCGTGTTTGGTCAGGTATACATTCAAGGCTTTAAAAAAGGCATCATCGCCCACGTAGTTGCGCAGTAAATTTAAAATCAAGCTTCCTTTTGCATACGAGTGGCTATCGAACATGAGTTCTTTATCGAGATAGCGATAGCGAATAAGTGGTACTTGTTTAGTTTCAGCTTCGGCGAGGTATTGGTCGAAGTTTTCTTTCCATGCTAAATCGGCAGCATCTCTACCGTATTTGTGTTCTGTCCATAGATATTCGGCATAAGTAGCGAACGATTCGTTGAGCGGTAGGTTCGCCCACGATTCGCACGTTACCAAATTGCCAAACCAATGGTGGAACAGCTCGTGTGCTATAATGCCATCCCAATGGTCATCGATTAGGTAGCGGTCATCAACTTGCAAGTCTTCCATAAAAATGGAAACCGTGGTATTTTCCATTGCGCCCGATACAAAGTCGCGGACCACTACTTGGTCGTACTTATGCCAAGGGTAGGGGTAGTCTAATTTTTTTGAGAAGAAAGAGAGCATCTCGGGGGTATTCCCAAATATTTGCTTGGCATATTTAGCGTATTCCGGCTCAACGTAGTAGTTGACTGGTTTACCCTGCCAGGTATCTTCTATTTTGGCAAACTTTCCTACTGCCATGGCGAACAGATAGGGTGCATGGGGTTGATCCATTTTCCAATAATCGGTACGAGTGCCATCGGGGTTTTCTTGTTGCGAAACGAGCTTGCCATTCGAAACGGTAGTGAAGGCAGTATCTACCGTAATGTAAAGTTCTTGCCTTGTTTTTACATTAGGGGCATCGAAAGTTGGGAACCAGCAAGAACTGGCTTCTGTTTCGCCTTGCGTCCAAATTTGTTGGGGTTTGAAAGGATTATTTCCATCGGGGTTGATAAAATACAGCCCTTGTTCGCTTGTTATGGCAGCACTACCTCCTTTGGGTAATTCAGTGGGCTTTGCCGTATAGCGCACAAAGAGTTGAAAAGTATCAGCTTTGGTAAATGTTTGGTCGAGTTGTATTGCTAGGGTTAGGCTATCGTACCGATAAGACAGCGCTATGGTATCGCTGAGGGAAAGACGCGCTACTTGATGGATATCGAAGCCTTTGGCATCGAGCACCACCGAATCTTGTGGGTAGAAAAAAGGATTGAGCACTAAAGTAGCTTCGCCAGGCATGCGCTGTGTTTCCCAATCGAACGCTACTCGGAGTGTGGTATTGATTAACTGGAAATACCGAGTGGCTTCCGGATGATATTCGCCTTCAGGCGTTACCCATGCAGGCACTTCGTTTTTCCGTTGCTCAATAAGTGCGTACACAGAGTCGTCAACGTAAGTTTCATACGCCGTTGCTGATACATCGATTTCAGTGCTTGTAGTGGCAGTAGGCTGAACTGTCTTACACGCTGTAGCCAGCCAAATCCCTATGCTGAGCCAACCGAACCATTGTAGTGTGTTTTTCATGATGTATAATTTTAAAAAATGGATTTATTGAATAGTATGATTTTGACGCATGGCAGCGGCTTGATCTCGCGGTAAGCGTAAATCGTTAATCAGGCTGAAAATAGTAGGATTGCTCATGGCAAATAGAATAAGCATCACCATGTAAAGGCCAGCGTATAAAATATGATGGTTCACATAATACGCAGCAATTACAATAAGGGTGGCTAACTCTAATAAAATAAACTTCTCCATAGTACCCTGAAATACTACATGCAGCCGTTCGCGCATGCGTGTTAAAGGGCGCGCTTCTTTAAGGCGTTTCCCATACTGGAGGTAGGCAAAAGCTGCGATTGATAAGATAATTACCGGCAGTATTGCCAGCCAAAAAAGGGAAATATCTTGCCCATAGTTGTGCAAATCGTTCTCGCGGTAGTAAAAATATAAGAAGATAAACCCTACGAGCGGAGTCCCTACCATGCCGTAAAAAATCATACGGACATGGTTTACAAACTCCATAGGTTTCTGGAAAGGTAATGGCTTAAATGTGAACATATCAAGATGTTAGGTAAAATGATTTTGTACGAAAACTTCTATTCATCTTCTACTAAAGGTTTTAAACCGATGTGTGCATACACTACTGTGTATATGGTAAACGCTTAAAAAGTATATTCTAGTAATTCTATTCTCGATGCCTCATTTTTCAAACTCACGAGTAGCATTTTATACAAAACCTTTGCACATATCATTTCAAAAGTAATGGATTATAACAGCTTTCATGAAAAGCCAATTATAAATACTGTAGTCGCAACTCTTTTGCTTTATACATAGGATATACTGAACTTGCAGCGAAGTACATTTATCTGAAATACGCTGAATAGATATAATAAAGAAAGACAAAAGCGTTGAAATAACGACTCTATTATTGGCGAAAGATTTTGATTGGGAAGTATTTAAATGGCAACAAAGGCAACAAAGGTACAGGCAAACCCTCAGCATTTTCAACTACCCGATATGCTGAACCACGCTACAGATTTAATCTGCTTAGTAGATGTTTCCTTATGCTTGCTCGATGCAAATCAGCCGTTTCAAGATGTTTTTTTCCCTCAAAGTGTGCAGGCAGAGGGTTCTATTGAGAAGTTCATCCAAGAACAAGATGTCATCTTATTAAAACATCGGCTAAAACAAGCCGAAGCTACCTCACATTACGTTCCTGAGGAAATCACTATTCGAGTGAACAACGGAGGGAAGCACGCATGGGCTACCTGTCGGATTGTTCCCGAAGGAAACGCTTTTTGCTTGTTTTTGAACCTGTTACCCGACGTAGATATCTCTGAGAAAGGGCAGCAACTTGCCCATTTTGCCAACCAGTTTTTCGATAAAGTTCCAGTAGCCATTTTAGTGCTCGACCGGTTTCAGCGAATCGTTCGTTCTAACAAAGCGCTCAATAGCCTTATTCGCTACAAAGGGGAGGAAATTATGGAAATCCCTTTTTCCGATTTATTGGAAGAGCCAGACCGCACTCGCACTTACCAGCGCATTAATCGTTGTTTTGAGCGAAACCGATCCGATGTGCCTATGCGAGTACGATTACTCCGAAACACGGGCACCACCATTTGGGCTGATATTTCTGTAAGCATTATCGACTCGGTAGGCGATACTAAAGAGCGTTTTGCCATTGTTAGCGTGTACGATACCACACGGTATAGGCGTACCGAACAAAAATTGGCAGTTTCGCAAACCAACTTACAAGCGCTTTTTGATAGCTCCATCCAAGCTCATTTTTTGATTGACCCCGACTTACGGATTCTGGATTTCAACCAAGTTGCTAACAAAACTGCGCAAGAAGTATTGGGGAAAGTAGCTTTTGTGGGCGAGCCATTTCTAAACTATGTTATCGAAGAGCGCCGAGCGCAATTCGAACAATTTATGCGGCTGGCATTACAAGGGAAAAAACTGCTTGAAGAGCAAGCCATCCCCCGTTACGATGGCTCCGGGCAAGTATGGTTCGAAATGCTATTTGCGCCTATCTACGATGCCAAGCAAAATATTGTAGGGTTATCGTTCAGTGCGCTTGACATCACAGCACGCAAAGAAAACGAGAAAGAAATTGCACGGCTTTCTATGGTAGCTAAAAAATCGGATAATGCCGTAATGATTATGGACGAGCAAGGGAAAGTAGAATGGGTGAACGCTGGCTTTACACGAATGACCGGCTACCGCCACGAAGAGGTAATGCAGCAAACGCTCCCTACGTTAATCACTAGTCGAAATACCAACCGCGAGGCATTGCAGCTTATCGAACAAGCCTTTGCCGATACAGAAAGCATACAAACCGATATCCATTGCCAAAATAAATACGGAGAGGCGTATTGGGCAGCGCTCGAAATTTCGCCAGTTTTTGATGTGGACTCTAACCACATCATCTACTTCTTTGGCATTATGCGCGACATCACAAGTTTAAAGCAACAAGCTGAAAACTTACAAAGACTCAATAAGTCGTTAAAATCGGAAATTGAAGACCGAAAGAAAATTGAGCGTGTTTTAAAAGTGAAAAACGAAGAGCTCAATCATTTTATCTACCGTGCCTCTCACGATTTACGCGGCCCTATTACGTCTTTACTAGGACTGCACCAACTAGTAATGAAGGATGTTGACGACCCAAATGCCCACGAATACTTTGAATACTATCACCACACTGCTCAAAACCTCGATAAGCTCCTTCGCAACTTAACGGTGCTTACCGAAATCCGTGGGCGCGATTTACTCGTAGAACCAACCCTCTTCAAGCCATTGCTCGATGGCGTCATCGAAAAAGTAAGCAAACGCGAACCTCGCTCTTCCCAATTGCTATTCAAACAAAATATTCCCCCCGGCTTAACCATCTATACCGACGAGGGTATATTGAAAGTAATTTTATTTGAACTGATTCGGAACGCCGTACAATACCAAGATGCTTCTCTAAATGGCTTTGTGATTATTCAAGCCGAGTTACATGATGAACGGGTAAAAATTACCATTAGCGATAATGGCATTGGAATTCCGAGCGACATGATTGAATACGTGTTTAAAATATTTCATCGAGGCGAAAATGCAGAACATGTAGAAGGCGCTGGCGTAGGGCTGTACTTAGCCAACTTGGCGGTAGAGCGCTTAAGCGGTAAACTATCAATGCAAAGCGAACCGGGGAAGGGTACACACATCGAACTTCGGCTTCCACAATTGTCTACTTCTGCAACTTAAACTACTCAATTAACCGAGTGCTACTTATGGCAATCACTTTTTCGAAAAACCAACTGAAAATAGCTTTAAGGGGGCTTTTAGTAGTGTTTTACACTGCTGCTGGCATCAATCATTTTATAAACCCTGCCTTTTATCTTCCGCTCATTCCACCCTATTTTCCATTTCCTGAGCTCATCAACACGCTGAGTGGTGTGGCAGAGATTGTTTTAGCGGCAGGTGTTGCCTTTCCTACAACACGGCGATGGGCGGCAATCGGTATCATCCTTATGCTGGTTGCCTTTATCCCCTCACACGTATATTTTATACAAGCAGGGGCATGTTTTGGCGAGCAAAGCCTGTGTACCCCACTATGGGTAGCTTGGGTGCGCTTGTTTCCTATTCATCCTTTACTGATGCTTTGGGCGTGGTTCATCCGTTGAGTTTACACAAAAAGTTATCGCCTTAGCCATTCGGTTTGTACTTTTGTGATACTAAACTAACATTTAACACCATGCATCTTTTTGTAGGAAATCTCGGGCACTTCTTGGTAATTGTAGCGTTTGTAGCCGCTTGGGTGTCTATGTACGCATACTTTCAGGCAGGAAAAGTCCCCGACGAGCATAATCAGTTTTTGTGGAAAAGGTTTGCCCGCGGAGCATTTGTAGTGCATGGGCTTGCTGTATTGGGAGTGGTTGCCACGCTATTTTATATTATCCAAAACCACTATTACGAGTACCATTATGCCTGGAGCCACTCTTCGAACAACCTGCCTACTCATTTTATGATTTCCTGCTTTTGGGAAGGCCAAGAAGGGAGTTTCTTGTTATGGATTTTTTGGCACGTACTGCTAGGCTTTGCGCTAATTCGTACAGCAAAACGTTGGGAAACCTCTGTAATGCAAGTGTTTGCCATGGTACAAGGCTTTTTAGTTTCTATGATTTTAGGGGTAGTGATTTTCAATATCAAAATTGGTAGTTCGCCCTTTATTCTACTTAGAGATGTACTCGATGCGCCTATCTTCCAGATGAACCCTGAGTTTATACCTAGCGATGGCACAGGGCTAAACCCTCTTTTGCAGAATTACTGGATGGTCATCCATCCGCCCACATTATTTTTAGGGTTTGCAGCCACGCTTGTTCCCTTCGCTTTTTGTATAGCAGGCTTGCAAACCGGGCAATTTAAAGAATGGGTGAAACCTGCGTTACCATGGGCACACTTTGCAGCCGTAGTTTTAGGCGTAGGGATTATGATGGGCGCATATTGGGCATATGAAACCCTCAACTTTGGAGGGTACTGGAACTGGGACCCAGTAGAAAATGCCGTGTACATTCCTTGGCTGGTGTTAGTGGCAGGCATCCACACCATGATTGTCTACCAACGCAACCAAACCGCCCTGAAAACCGCCATGATGCTCATCATGGGGAGTTTCATACTTGTATTGTATGCTACCTTTTTAACCCGAAGTGGCGTACTAGGCGAAGCATCTGTGCACTCTTTCACCGATTTAGGGCTATCCGGGCAACTCCTCATTTACCTCTTTGCTTTTTTGTTACTCTCCATAGCCTATTTGATTCGCTCTTGGAAACACATACCGGGGCAAACCAAAGAAGTCTCGTTTTACACGCGCGAATTTTGGATTTTCAGTGGGGCTACAGTGCTTTGCCTTGCGGCTTTTCAAGTATTAGTGCCTACCTCTATACCAGTCTATAATGCCTTTTTAGGCTTTTTTGGAGTGGTCTCTACGGCGGCTCCTCCTGCCGACCAAGTAGTGTTTTACACCAAGTTTCAGTTGTGGTTTGGTGTATTTATCGCGCTCCTCTCCGGGACTGGGCAATTTTTCTGGTGGAAAAAAATGGATGCTTCACGCTTGCGCCAAGCAATTACGTATCCTTTGGCAGTTACCTTAGTACTATCGGCAGTTATTATCGCTGCAGCTGCTATTCAAAATTGGAAATACATCATTCTTGTTACCGTTTCGGTATATTCGGTGGTATCCAACCTGGGCATTTTACTGCGGCTTGGTAAGCAAAACTTAAAACTAGCAGGAGGTTCGGTTACCCACACTGGTATTGCCCTAATGTTAATTGGTATTTTGTTCTCTTCGGGGTACTCGGAAACCATTTCTCTCAACCTTTCCGGTAGGCAATGGAGTTCTGATTTCTCCGAAGAAATGAATAAAAAGAACTTATTATTGTTTCGCAATCAGCCACGGCAGATGCAAGACTATCAACTGGTCTATCGTGGCCCTCGCCTAACCTCGCCGGATATCCCCGGGTACATCAACAAAGAGCACCTGATGGTTACTGGCGATCCATACTACAAAATAGCCCGTGAGCCAATTGTGCATAAAGGAACTACCTATGCAGAGCGCGGCGATACTGTGTATGTGTATCACGAAAATGTGTATTACGAAGTGGAATACCGCAAAGCGAATGGCGAGGTGTTTTTCCTATATCCGCGCGTACAAATCAATCCAGATATGGGAGCTGTCCCTTCTCCTGGCATCCATTGGACGCTCAAAGCCGATTTATACACACACATCACCAACCTTGCCGTTGACGACGAAGAAATTGAGTGGAGCGAGCCAGAAGCGTATACTATGCAAATTGGGGATACCATTATCGTAAACGATTACATCACCGTGCTTGATGGCGTAACTCGTACCGATGATGTCGTAGAAACGGAGCTAGGACAAGGCGATGTTGCCGTAAAAGCTAATTTACGTGTATTAGCTTCACCGGATTCTTACGACCTCCAACCTCTGTTCATTATAAAAGAAGGGCAAGTTGGGCGTGCGCCGGTGGTAAACCGCGACTTAGGCTTGAAGATTACCTTCGACAATATCAACCCTCAAACCGAAGAGTTTACCTTTTCAGTGGCTACTACTCAAAAAGATTGGATCATCATCAATGCGATGGTAAAACCCTGGATTAATTTGTTGTGGCTAGGAACCTTCCTTATGGCGGCAGGCTTCTGCATTGCCATTTACCGCCGCTACAGCGAAAGCAAAGAAGGGAAAACTCAAGTACGAAAAGTGCCTTCTAAAAAGCCTGTAGCCTAAACTCAATACTCTTTAATAATGAAAAAAGAAGACTGTTTTGAACTAGGATACATTGCCAAACCCCATGCTCTGCAAGGGGAAGTTTCCGTAGTGGTAGAGGCCGATGATCCCTCGAGGTATACCGCCTTAGAAAGCATGTTTGTGGAAACTAAAGCGGGTTTAGTGCCTTATTTTGTGGAGTATATACATCCGCAACCCGATCGGTTCATTGTAAAATTTGAAGAGATTGATACTGTAGAAATTGCTGAAACACTTAGCCACGCCAAAGTATATCTCCCTTTAACCGAACTCCCTTCTTTAGAAGAAGGTCAGTTTTTTTACCACGAAATTATAGGGTTTCACGTCCACGACATACAAAAAGGGGCTCTCGGCGAAATAATGAATGTGTACAGCACGGATATGCAAGCCCTAATCGCCATGAGCTATCAAGGAAAAGAAGTGTTGATTCCTATTACCGATGATATTGTGAAAGAAGTGAAACGCACCGAGCAACAGGTGGTGGTTTCACTTCCTGAAGGGCTGCTAGAAATTTATTTAGAAGAGTAGAGGCCATTGCATTACCCTCGTACAAAGAACCATTCATTTTCTTTAGAAAGGGCCGGTTCAAAAAGGTAGCCTTCCGTATCGAATGCTTTTAAGGCCTCCGGGTCATCAATTCCGTGTTTCACGATAAATGCAGCCATCAGCCCCCGTGCTTTCTTTGCATAAAAACTTACTATTTGCAGCTTATCGCCTTTTCGTTCCTTAAACACAGGGGTAATTACCCGATGCCCTAACGACGCCAACTTTGCTGCTTTAGCATATTCGTTTGAGGCTAAATTTACTAATACAGCGTTTTTATGCTGCCCTAACAACTCCTTGAGCTTTTCTTGAATTTTGGTATCCCAAAATCCGTATAAATTTTTCTGCTTGTCAACGAGCAGTTTAGTGCCCATTTCTAAGCGATAGGGCAAAATCAAATCAAGAGGGGCTAACAGCCCGTGCAACCCCGATAGAATACGCAGGTGGGTTTGGGCAAAATCCATCTGTTCTTTGGTGAACGTTTCAGCCTGTAACCCCTGGTATACATCGCCTTTGAAGGCTAAAATTGCCGGGCGCGCTTGGCTTTCGTCCGTAGGATATTGCCACTGCTGGTAGCGTTGGTAATTCAACATGGCTAAGTTTTCGCTCAGGTTCATTAAGTTTCCCAACTCTTCGGGCGATTTTTCGCGCAGTGTTGCAATAAGCGTTTCACTTTCTTTGCGGAACGCTGGGGCTGTGTATGCAAATTCATGAGGACTCTGGGTTTCAAAATCGAGGCTTTTCGCCGGAGAAAGTATTGTTATCATAAAATATTTGTCTTGTGAGTGATAATTCTATTATTTCAGAAAAACATCTAATACCCTAACGCATGAAGCTACTTTTTGTCAGTGCGGTTTGTTTTGTAAGCCTATTTTCCTTGCAAGGGCATGCCCAAGAACTCCAGTACGACGTATTTAAGGGCGATAGCTACATCGGCACTATGCGAGTAACCAGGCAAGCTACCGATAGTATCACTACGCGCTACTTTATCGAAACAAACGTTGCCTTCCGAATTTTAGCCGAGTTTACGGTACACTCTACGTTCGAAACGTTTTTTAGCGACAACCAACTCACCTATGCCCAAACTCTCAATATGCTCAATGGCAAAGAAAAGGAATCTTCGCGTGTTGTATGGAGCCAAGATCGCTATCTATGCGAACGGGAAGGCGAGCAAACTACATGGAACCAGTTAATTAGGCATAGCGTAGCGCAACTATACTTTCATGAGCCGATTGGGCTTACCCAAACTTTTTCGGAGCGGTTCACCGAAAATTGTACCATAGAACCAGGAGATACCCCGCATACCTATTGGTTACATTTACCCAACGGGAAAGAAAATTTATACACTTACCAAAAGGGAGTTTGCCAAGAAGTAAAAGTAGAAGTATGGCTCACTACGCTTTATTTTAAGTTAAAATCAATTGACACCACCACAGCCACCGAAGGCGGCGAATAACCTATGCTTATTTTAACTTTCTCCTAATTTTTACCCCTGCGTTGAAAATTCCTAATCGGATGTACTATATTTGTTGATACGTAAAGCGCTTTTATAGTATGACAAAGGACGAAAAAAAAGCATACCTACTCCTTAAATCCGTCATCTTTCACTATCACGGTTTAGATGAAGACGAGCAAGAAATGTTAGAAGAAACTGCCAAAAACATTGGAGGAGAAAAGGAACTACAGTGGGCTCAAAACTTCATCACTGAAGATTATTACAATGCCTTTGAGCGCGCCCGCGACTATTTAGGGAAGGTAATGATGACCCTAGACTCTCAAACAAGGCTCTCTCACTTGCGTATGGTGTGGGATGCTAACCAGAAAAAAGGCTATGTAAGTGAGTTAGAAGCTGCCGCCATGTTGAAACTTGCCCGCGATTGGGAAGTAGAAACGGAATTTGTGGCATCTATCAAAAAGCGTTCGTAGTAAGTTTACCCTCTTCTTGCATTCATTCATGCGTTTCATTCTTCTATCGGTACTAATGCTATGGCTAGGAAGCCATTTTGCCCAAGCACAAAAGCCACTATTCCCCATTGTGCCAAATTTTGGAGGTATCTATGCTATTGAATCGGCGACGGAAACCCCGGATACTACCCTGTCTTACAAAATAGTGATTGATATAAAAGATGGGCGCACTACAGAAGAAGAGCTTAACTTGGCTTTAAATAACATTGCTCGTATGCTCAATTTGCATGGGCTTGGTGGGGTTTCTGCCGAAAAAATTGAGGTAATTGCCGTAATTCATGCACAAGCAACGCCCACCGTACTTTCCGACAAAGACTACAAAAAGCAATTTGGCACCAAAAACCCAAATACAAAACTCATTGAGGCTCTCGCTGCACATAATGTATCGTTCTTTGTATGTGGGCAGTCGCTTTTAGCACGCGGCTTTTCTGAAAGCAAACTACTCCCCCAAATTCAAGTATCGATTTCTGCCCTTACCGTACTTACTTCATACCAACGAAAAGGGTATGCTCTACTTACTTTTTTCTGAAGTAGCCGGCTTGCGATCAAACCGTTGAAACGTGTAGGCAAAGGGATTTTCCGCATCGGCAGAATGTTCTTCTGCCCATCCTAACTCCCATTCTTCCATCGGAAACCAAGGAAACTGAGCGTCGCCCTCTACTACGGCATGAATTTTTGTAAGATATAGGTGATCAGCCAAGGGCAACGCCATTCGGTAGATTTGCTCTCCACCTGTGATAAATACCGCATCTTCCTGAGCTAATGTAAAGGCTTCTTCTAGCGAAGTAGCTACCTCAAATCCCTCTTTAGAATAGCCTGGTTGGCGTGTTATCAGGATATTTTGTTTTTCAGAGAAGAACATATCTTCTGATTCTGCGGTTTTTCGCCCCATGATGATGGTACGCTGTCGAATGGTATTCTTGTAGTAGGCTAGGTCGGCAGGCATGTTCCATACCAACTTGTTGTTGGCACCAATTACATAATTTTCGGAAATGGCGGCAATGAGCGAAATAATTGGTTTTTTTTTCATGAGTACAAATAAGGCTCTTTGGTTCTGATAATTTTCTATTGGTCGAACCAAGAGTTTCGTTTACTGAGTTTTAAATCTTGTAGGATAGAAGACTTCACACTGATGTCAATCGTGTACGACTGCCGTGCTCCAAATGGTACCCAAGAAAGAGCCATTTGCCAGCAGTGCAAATCGCGAAAGATATTAAATGTAGTGAATGCAAATTCTTTCTTTTCAAAATCGTACCCACTATTCGCACTCACTTTCCATTTGTCGGTAATGCGGATTTCCCCCCCAAAGTTGAGCGTTTGTACAATGCGCGTATCGCCTGTAGTACTTTTGGTATAGTTGAGCGAGTAGTTCATATTTAAAGACCAAGGCAACTTAAAATCGACATATCGTTGGGGGTTTAGCCGTACGTTTTGTAGTTCTTGCCGTTCTAGCTCATTCAGTTGCGATTCATCCGGAACGAGGGGTTCTTCGTCTGTTTCTTCTGCCGTGTTGTTTTGCGTGTTATTATTGTTATTTCGATTGCGTTTTATCTTAAAGTCATCGGGCGAAAGGTTTGTCGAAAAGTTGAGGGCTGCGTTGGTAAGGCGCCCGAGTCCTTGCCCTTGGCTCCAGGCGAGCACTGGTGTGCGTCGTAAATTCTGAGAGGCTTCTCCGGTTTCGGGGTCGAAACTTACCGGCTGGTAGGCATAGGGGTCGAGCGTACCGGATACGTTGATGTTGATCTTCTTCAAAATAGTAGTCCGTGCCGAAAGGTTAAAGTTGGCAAGTTGGAACGAGTCAGCCGCAAAGTTATACGACGAACGTATGGAAGCATTTTGCAACAAAGGCATTTTTACTTCTTGTACGGTGGTGTCTTTTCGCGATTTCACCTTCATTTCAAACTGATTATCGAGCCCAAAACTGATAGCACTGCTGCGCCCTGCTCCTGGTACAGAACCTCCTTGGAAAATGGGTATTTTTTGCGAAGCCCCTGCGGTGGATGTTTGCACTTCTTGGTAAAAACCAAAGCGAGACTCAGAAAAGTCGGGGCGATAGCTAAAGCTCAGCGAAGGGGTCATCATATGCCGAACCGAAATGCCATTTTTGAAATAGTAAAAAGCATACATTCGCGTTGTAACCCCAGTCGAAAAATTGTATTGGTACGAGCGCGAAATTTGTTGAATGGTATCTACGGCTACGGCTTCTAGCGAATCTACCCATGTATAGCTATAGCGCTCCGGATACCAATCTTCTTGGTAGTTAAACGAGGGTGTAAGTTGAAAGTGTTTGAGCACCGTTAAGTTCGTAGAAAGCGGGATACGGTGGGTCATCCCATAGGTAGTATTTTCGAGCACAGTGCCAAAGTTGCGGAAAAAGTCAACGGTATCGGGCTCTACGTCTTGCGGATCGGGCGCACCTGCTACCGGAAAAGGGAAACGAGCGCCTGCCGCATTGGGGTCGTTGGTAATCTTTCCATTCAAATTACCATCATACGAAAAACTGAGTTGTGTTAATACGTTTTTCTTGTTACTGATTTTCTCGAACGGGAAGATTCGGTTCATCGCTAAACTCGCTGTGGGGTTTACCGTAACAATGTTGGTGAGTGTATTTTGATTATGCCGTATATTAGTATTCATACTGAACGGAGTTCCTTCAAAAGTTTTAGAGTAGCTAATGTTAGAGTTGAAGGTAGGTGCCAAAAAATCGGCAACCGAATTAGAGTTATTCCGGTTAAAGGTTGAGCTACCCGCATTTACACTTGCTGAAAACCGGCTACTCCCGGTTGATTGTGGCGAGTGGTTCCAACGTACCCAGTAGTCAATCGTGGTAGAGTTGGTCAGGTCATCTTCCTGGCGTTGCACATTCCGATAGCTTAAGCTCAACGAACCGTTATACCGATACCGCTTTTTATAGTTCATATCGAGGGTAGAGCCCCCCCCGCCGAGGCTGTATATCTCTCCGGTGAGTTTCATCCCTATGTAATCGTTTAGGGCTAGGTAAATGCCTCCATCGCGCAAGAAGAAGCCCCGTTCGCGCGATTCGCCATATTGTGGCATAATAACCCCTGAAGTGCGTTTATCAGGAAATGGAAAAAGCCCCAAGGCAAAGCCCAGTGGCGAAGGAACTTGGTTTATTTCCATGTTAAATGGCCCGGAAATTACATATTTCCCCGGCACGAGTTTCAACTGTTTGGAACGGATGGCAAAATGGGGGTCTGCTAAATTACAGGTCGTATAGATGGCATCTTGCAGAAACAGCTCATTATCTGGTGTTTTCTTTACCTTTTTCCCCTGCACAAAACCTTCGTTCTGTTCAGTAATAATCTTATTGATAAGCCCTTTGCGCGTTTTGTAGTTGTAAGTGATTTCCTCGGCGTTGTAGGTTACGTCTCCATCTTTAAAAACAGGCAGTCCTACGAGGATTCCGGTGGAGTCAATCACTCCATAGGCACGTACCGTTTTCTTCACTTGGTTCAGTTCAATAATGGCTGCATTAATTTCTTGATCGCCGTACTTTACATGAGCATCGCCATACAGATACATGGTTTGCGTAAAAATGTTGAAATTCATGGAGTCGGCTGCCTCGTATTCAATAGTGGTGGAAATATCGCCTTGGGGCACTTGGGTAGTGTCCGAAGCCGCCTCCTCATCTTGTGGCGACTTTGCGGGATTGTTTTGTGCGAATATTGCGGTTTGGGCGTTCCATAAGAAAGCCAATAGCAATAAGGAGAGCAGGCGAGATAAGTGCAATGTATCTTTTAAGCTAAATGATTGGCAATGTATATTTTGAAGGCAAAGAAACTTTTTCATATGAATAAGCTATACGGTTCCCCTAGCGCCTTAACAATTTTTACAAGCGTACTTATAGGGCTGCTAGGTTTTTTGCAACCTTTACAAGCACAAAGGGCAAAGGTACGAACAATTGTGATTGATGCCGGCCATGGAGGCGATGATCCGGGGTGTTTAGGGAAATACAGCTTCGAGAAAGAGGTCGCTCTACAAATTGCTTTAAAGGCAGGGCTGCTCATTCGCACACATTTCCCCGATGTAAAGGTGATTTTTACACGCACCGACGATACGTTCCTCTCTTTACAAGAGCGAACCGAAATTGCCAATGCGGCTCAAGCTGACTTATTCATTTCGGTACATTGCAATGCTAGCCACAACCTCGAAGCCGCCGGCACGGAAACCTACATCATGGGCTTGCATGCTTCTAAGCGCAATCTACAGGTGGCGATGCGCGAAAATTCTGTGATTTTGCAAGAAGATAACTACTTAGAAAATTACCAGGGGTTTGACCCTACTTCACCGATTTCGTACATCGTGCTGAGCAATTTTCAGCAATCGTTCCAAGCCAACAGCCTGGCGCTTGCCACAGCCGTGGAAAGTCAGTTCAGCAAAGGGATTCAAAAAAATAGCAGAGGTGTAAAGCAAGCTGGCTTTTTGGTGTTGGCACGTACTGCCATGCCCAGCGTGCTCATCGAAACAGGATTTCTCACTAACGAAGCCGACGAAGCCTACCTGAACACGCCCCTAGGGCAAATGGAAATCGCTGCTTCTATTTATCGTGCTTTCCGCAATTACAAACAGAGCATCGAAGGCGAAGCGTACAGCTACTAATAAAAACTACCTTTCGGATTTCACAATTCCTTCATAAGGGTTTTGGGTAAATTCTGTATATTGAACAAACGTGGTTACTTTTGTGGTTAAGATTTTATTGAACTAGACCATATTATATGCAAAAATACTCACAAGATGACACTAGGCTCATCGCTCTTTTCAACCAGATGATGCACGAGCAGCGATCGCTCTTACTTTCCCTCCGCGAGTTCGAACGCCTCATTCAACAACTACGAAAACAACAAGCATACGATAAAGCGCTCATTGCCTGCCAAATGGCACAGCACCAATACCCTTACACTTATGAACTCCTGCGTTTGAAAGCCGAACTTCAAATTGAATTAGGCCGATACCCTCAAGCGTTGGAAAGCGTGGAAAAAGCTGAAAACTTGCAGCCAAACGATGCTGAAACGCTTCAGCTCAAAAGTGATATTTACATCTTATTAGGGCAACAAGATAAAGCCCTAGCTACTCTCGAGGCCCTAGCCCATACCCATACCGATTCGCCCGAAGTGCTCTTAAAATTAGCTAATACCAACCAAGCGTTTGGGCGTTATAACGAAGCCATCCGCTGCTATGCTCAAGCGGTTACTTCGTTTGAAAGTATCGACGATTTTGAAGAAACTGCCTTCGATTTAATGGATTGCTACGAAGCCCTTCATAAAACCGACGACTTAATCGGGCTTTTTGAACGCCTTGTCGACCAAAAACCCTTTTCCACTTTGCGGTGGTATCAGTTGGGGTTTATCCTTAATATTTCCGGCAATTTCAAAAAGGCATACGATGCCTTCGACTACGCTACGCTCCTCGACGAGGAACATGCCGATGCATGGTTTCAGAAAGGGCATGCTAGCATGAATCTACAGCAATACGGCGAGGCAATTATAGCCTACCAAAAAGTAATTACCCTCGAAGAAGAAGGCGATGCCGAACTGTTTTGCCACTTGGCAGCCGCTTTTGAAAAAGAAAAAGCCTTTTCCAAAGCCATAGCGTATTACCGAAAAGCCATCGAAGACCAAGAAGATTACGCCGATGCATGGTTTGGGATGGGCATGTGCTTATTCCAACAAAGCAAATGGTTACAAGCGGTTCACTTCTTCAAAAAAGCGACCTATTACAGCCCTTTTGTCGCTGAGTA
Organism: uncultured Roseobacteraceae bacterium; assembly: GCA_964394585.1. GTDB lineage: Bacteria > Bacteroidota > Bacteroidia > Cytophagales > Flammeovirgaceae > CAYUJH01. The sequence continues at coordinate 3,834 of CAYMYI010000011.1, read as the reverse complement.
TTGGCTCTTCCTTGCCAAAGCAGAGAACCATTTAGGCAGTTTGGTAGCCAGCGAAGATGCCTTCGAAAAGGCTGCCTCCATTGCCCCCGACCTTCCCGAGGTATGGCTTACATGGTCTGAAATTTATTTCGAAGAAGGAGAAATAGAACAAGCCATCGACATTTTAGAAGAAGGCTTAGAAGAAATGCCGGATGAGCCTGCTTTGCTATACCGAGCCGTAGCCTACTATTTTGTAGCTGGCAAATTGCAGAAAACCTTGCGGCAGTTAGAGTTCGCTCTCTTGCTCGACTACGAATCGCACACACAGCTTTACGATTTTTTTGAAGGAAACCTTACCATACAAAAAAAGCTTTGCCAAATGATAAACCATTTGCAAAAGGATGCATAATAGAAACCTAAATCGGGTATTTCGATAAAAAAGGGCTGCCTTCAGGTAGCCCTTTTTAAATTTCTGCATACGAAAACCGTTCAAGTCCTTAATTTTGCGCGGCAATTTTTTATCCGTGTAAAGTCTATATCAATGAATTATCATTTAGAAAAAATACCCGAAAGAACACAAAAGCCTAGAGAAGCAGGCTTCACCATGGTTATGGACAAAGGGCTTTCACTCCGTGAAGTGGAAGATCTGTTGAGCACTTCTGCTGCCTATTTCGATGTGGTGAAGTTAGGATGGGCTACCTCGTATGTGTACCCTCATCTAAAAGAGAAAATAAAACTCTACCGCGAGGCCGGAATTCCTGTGTATTTCGGAGGTACGCTTTTCGAAGCGTTTATTATCCGAGGGCAATTCGAAGACTACCGCAAGTTGATAGATACCTTCGGGCTTGATTTTGTAGAAGTTTCTGATGGCTCTATCGAAATGCCACACGACCAGAAATGTGAGTATATCCGTACGCTTGCCACCCAAGCCACGGTCCTTTCGGAAGTAGGCTCGAAAGATGTGGAGGTGATTATCCCTCCTTACAAATGGATTGAATTGATGCAAAAAGAACTTGAAGCCGGTGCGTGGAAAGTAATTGGAGAGGCGCGCGAAGGAGGAAATGTTGGGCTGTTCCGTTCATCGGGCGAGGTGCGCTCAGGGCTGGTAGAAGAAATCTTAACTAAAATCCCCTACGAAAAAATTATTTGGGAGGCACCTCAAAAATCGCAACAAGTGTGGTTCATCAAACTGATTGGAGCTAATGTGAATTTGGGAAATATTGCGCCAAACGAGGTAATTCCCCTCGAAACCATCCGCTTAGGGTTGCGAGGCGATACCTTCCACCATTTCCTGAACCAATCATAACACTATCGTTATTCACTCCCTTGTTCTAAAAGTTATCGCTTTATCACAAGGGATTTTTTATTTCATTTCCTTTCTAAAACCTATAATTTATTATGAAAATGATACGCCAACTTCTACTCTTTACAGGGGGCTTTATGGTGGCTCTCGGAGCATGGGCCCAAAAAGAAATTACGCTGGCAGAAGTAGTACAGCAAAATACGTTTAGCCAGCAAAGCGTGTATGGCATCCGTTGGATGAACGACGGGCAGTTTTATTCCTCGCGCCGTGAAAACGACATTGTGAAAAATGATGTAACCACCGGCGAGGTTGTGGAAACGATTGTAAGAGGCGGCGACCTCGACCCTCAGATCGACTGGGTGCAATACAGTTTTAGCGACGACGAATCGCAGATTTTGTTCATGACCGACCGCGAAGGGATTTACCGCCGTTCGTACCGTGCTGAGTTTTATGTGTACAACCTCGCTACAAAAACGCTCACGAAGCTCTCTGAAGGAGGGAAACAATCGTATGCTACGTTTTCGCCCGACGGCACGAAGGTAGCCTTCGTCCGCGATAACAACCTGTTTTACACCAACCTCGCCGATATGAGCGAAGTACAGGTAACCAACACCGGGAAGTGGAACCACATTATCAACGGAAGTACCGATTGGGTGTACGAAGAGGAATTCTCGATTACCAAAGCCTTTTTCTGGTCGCCCGATAGTAAGAAGTTGGCGTACCTGACCTTCGATGAAAGCCATGTGAAAGAATATAACATGCAGACTTGGCCAAACGGAGGACAGCAACTTTACCCGACAGACTACCGCTACAAATACCCCAAAGCAGGAGAGCAAAACGCTTTTGTTTCGCTTTCAATTTTCCATTTGGATGATGCCAAAACCGTTTCTGTAGACCTAGGCGACGAAAAAGACCAGTACATCCCGCGTATGCAGTGGACCCAAAACCCTAATTTGCTCTCGGTACGCCGCATGAACCGCCTGCAAAACCAACTCGATATTTTGCATGTAGAGGCTTCTACAGGCAAAGCAACTACAGTTTACACGGAAAAATCCGATACCTACATTGAGGTAACCGACGAAGAGCTGGTGTATTTAGAAGATGGCAAACATTTCCTAAAAACCAGCGATAAAGATGGCTACCAGCACTTGTACCTGTTCGATATGGATGGAAAGCTGGTAAAGCAAATCACGCAGGGAGCTTGGGATGTTACCTCTTTCTTAGGGATTGACCAATCGCAAAAGAAGCCCGTGGCATACTATGTTTCCACAGAAGTTTCTCCGCTTGAGCGCCATTTTTATGCTACAGAAATTGAAAGTGGGAAGAAAAGCCGCCTTACCGAAGTGGCAGGGACACATTCTATCAATATGAGTAAAGATTTTACCTACTATCTCGACTACCACAGCAACACCACGCAGCCCCTCAAGGTAAAGCTATTTAGCACTAAAAAGAATAAAGAAATTAAAGTATTGGAAGATAACGCCGCACTTGCCGATTCTGCAAAAGCTTATGGCATGGTACCTAAAGAACTGTTCACCTTTACTACTTCGGAAAACGTGGCGCTGAATGGCTATATGCTCAAACCTGCCAATTTTGATGAAAGCCAAAAGTATCCTGTGCTGATGTTCCAATACAGCGGTCCGGGTTCGCAGCAAGTGATGAACGCTTGGGCAGGCAGCAACTTTTGGTGGCACCAGATGCTCACGCAAAAAGGCTACATGGTAGTGGTGGTCGATGGAAGAGGCACTGGGGGGCGTGGTGCTGCCTTCAAAAAAATCACCTACGGACAGCTGGGTAAGTACGAAGTAATCGATCAAATTGCAGCGGCGCAGTACTTAAAAACATTGCCCTATGTAGATGGTGCACGCTTGGGCATTTGGGGGTGGAGTTACGGGGGCTATATGTCGTCGTTGTGCATGATGAAAGGCGCCGACCACTTTAAAGTGGGAATTGCCGTTGCACCGGTAACCTCTTGGCGGTTTTACGATACCATCTACACCGAACGCTATTTAGGACTCCCCCAATCCAATACCAGCGGCTACGACGACAACTCTCCGCTCTCGCATTTGGAAAAACTGAAAGGCGATTTCTTGCTCATTCACGGAACGGGCGATGATAACGTACACTTCCAAAACACCATCGCTTTGCAAGATGCCCTCATTGCTGCCAACAAGCAATTCGATTCGTTTTTCTATCCGAACCGGGCGCACGGCATCTACCGCAACCAAGCACGCATCCACCTGTACACGCTGATGACTGACTTCGTACTCGAGAAGTTGTAAAACGCCGATTGCCCACTACCTTAAGCTGTTCCCGAAGTATTGGAGCCGTTTTGCGCACTTTCATACTACCGCCAAGACGCCATCCTCCTTCTGGAGCAGCTTTTTTTTTGCAAATGATGGTACTCTATACTTACCAAGCATAAGGCTACACAATGTAGCGATTTAGGAGATGGGAAGCCCCCCTTTTACTCGCCTAGTTCTTTAAAACATCCGGATTATACCTATAATTAAGAGGAATGGGAATTTTTGGTTAATTTAGAATAATGGATT
>CAYMYI010000010.1:0-56727 GCA_964394585.1 uncultured Roseobacteraceae bacterium | reverse complement strand
AAACCGTCGGGGGATACTCCTATTATTCCCAAAATAATTAATTATGGGTATATAAGCAATTACGTAAGGAGTCGTTTATTTTTGCCCATTCGAACCTAGCAACGTAACTATGCCCAAAAAAAACTTGGTATTACTCCTGCTCTGTAGCGCATTGGCAATTGTACTCATAGGGTGGAATCAGATATTCGAACTGCGTTTTGAAGAACCCCGCCGTGCAATCGTAGCTTGGGAGATGGCAAAAACAGGCAATTGGGTACAGCCTCAAATCCACGGATGGGCATACTATAACAAGCCGCCCTTTTTCAATTGGGTTTTGCTTGGGTTTGCCAATGTAAGTGGTTCGTTCAGCGAATGGTGGTTGCGCTTGCCTTCTTCCCTTTCGCTATTGGGTATCATTCCTTTGTTTTATGTAGTGGCTAGGCGGTATCTCTCTCGATTATCGGCTTGGTTCATAGGGATCTTTACTGTTACGTCAGTAGAGATTTTCTTCCATGCTTCGGTGTATGCCGGCGAAATTGATTTGTTCTTTCTGTGGCTTACTTGCTGCCAAATTCTAAGCATCTTTATTTTCTTCAGGCGGAAGCAATGGCTGCTTCTTTTTGGGGTTTCATATGTGTTAGCCGCTTGCGGAGTGCTTACCAAAGGGCTTCCTTCTATGGCATTTCAAGCGCTTACCTTACTCGCATGGTTTGTGGTACAAGGCGAGTGGAAACGCCTATTTTATTGGCAACACTTTGTGGGCATCAGCCTGTTTTTTGCGTTGTTAGCAGGGTATTTTTATAGCTATGCGCAACAAGCCGATGCCGTCGCCTTTGTAGCCAACCTATTTACTGAAGCCTCTAGTCGCACTGCCTTGGAAAAACCTTGGTGGGATTCGGCACTGAATTTTGCTACATTTCCGCTCTACGTTTTACAACTGCTGTTGCCGTGGTCTGTTTTGCTTCCTTTTATTTTCCGAAAAGGTACGTGGCACAGTATCAGACAGAACGAATTTCTGTGGTTCAGTTTTGTATTTATCGCTGCGAACTTACCACTCTATTGGCTTTCCCCCGGGGTGCGAGCGCGTTACCTTTTTATGTTTTTTCCCTTTATGTACGGCATTCTTGCACATGCAATTGCTATAAATAGTAGCCATATGCCAAAGCTTTCACGCATATATGCAGGGATTTGGCAAGGGCTTTTAGTGCTCGTAGGTTTTGCAGTGCTTGCGTTACCTTTTCTTTCTTTCACCGGCGAAGTATCAGCAATTTGGCTGCGCGTTTTTCTATTGCTTGCATTACTTACAGCCGTAGGAATTAGCTACAGAAAAAGCCGCCAACAAGCAAATAGCTTGCTTTGGGTTGCCGCCCTTCTTCTAGTAGCAAGGCTGGGGTTCAATCTGGTGTTTTTGCCGGCACAATCCGAAAAGTCAACTTCTATGATTTACCGGCGGCTTTCGTCCGAAATTTTGGAAATTACGCAAAAAGCACCTATTCATTTCCACGAAGAAATTGAAGTAGTACAAGGTACACTCCGGCTAGGGCCTGTTGTTTTAGGCGAATACTCTTTGCGACGCCCGCCTTTTTTCCATTATCAGCTCCCCTATTACCTCAGCCGAGCCAATAACCATGTGATGCAGTATGATCCACAAATCCGACCTGGCATATTTTACATTTTACCGAATGCCGTAGCCGAGGCACGGCAACTTAAAGTGTATAAAACCTTTTATGCGAACCACAAACGCGACTTTCTTTGGGCATTGGCAAAAAAAGAATAACCCTGCTACACTGCTTTTTTTTCTTTTTGGTACAGCGTATACGAATATACCAGTGGGATAAACGTAGCGGCTAACAAAATAGCAATATTAAGCACGGCTGTAACTGCCGATAATGGGAGCAACACCGTAACGGCTATTACCAATAGACCTGCCACAACCCAAAGTTTCCCTCCAAACTTGTGGGTTTCTTTCCACACATATTCGCTTTCGAGCGTCCACGGCGTGCGAATACCTACAAAATAGTTGGGTTTAATGGTTTGAAAGTAGTTGCCTAAGGCAAGAAATAATACCCCTACGAATACCATGACGGCAAAACCCATGTTGAGCTGCGGATGGCGAGTGATATACAAAATAACGGTGGTCAACCCGCTCATCAGCAGTACCATAATGAGTTTTAACTGCTCGTACTTATTTCCCATGCGCTGTATCCCCTTTTTAGGGTCAATGAACGGGATAATCACCAAAAGCAAATAGGGCAATAGCGTAACCACAATTGGAAGAACCCACAAGGTGGTTTTGCTCCCCCATCGGTCGATTTCGCCCCGAGCATTCCAATGTAGTGGGACTTCTTCAGGTAAACTGTTCCATTCTATCTCCAGATAGATGAAGGGAATGGCAATGAGTAATAAACAAAGAAGGTCATTTTTCAGGTTCGTTTTCATGATGTTTGTTTTTTAAAGTGAATAACCATTTGAGTACATCGTCGAGTACGGTGGTATTGAGCGAATAGCGTATAAACTGGCCATCTTTCTCTGCTACCACCAAATCGGCTTGTTTGAGTAAATCAAGGTGGTGCGAAATGCTTGGCTTCGAGATGTTAAACTGCTCGGCAATTTCACCAGCGGTTAGGTCTTGTTCTCGGAGCAGATTGAGTATTTCGCGACGTGTGCCATCGTTAAGGGCTTTAAAGAGTGCATTCAAAAGTTAGATAATTTGGTAATTAGATAAATATCTAAATAAAGGCACGAATAAAAAACATAAAGGTTAGCATCCTATTTCTCATTAAAAAAAGGCATTTCTATTTTAAGACATCAGCATATGCCGGATTCTTCTTAAATACCGCATTTGCAAACGGGCACAAGGGTATGATTTTGAGGTTGTTAGCACGAGCATATTCTACCGCGCTGTTTACCAATGCTTTGCCTGCTCCGGTGCCTCGCAACGATTCATCCACTTCGGTATGGTCAATAATGATAAGCGAATCGCCGGCTTTACTATACGTCATTTCGGCTTGGAGGGCATCCTTCGTTCCTATGTAAAAAGTACCTTTGCTCTCCGATGTTGTATGGTTAATTTCCATCCGGTTCAAACAGTTTAAATACTAATAGGCTCGTTACCTTTGGTAAACGGCACAATGTGGAACAGTAAATCGATTAGGTCGTCAAAGTCTTCCCCATCGGCCATATTATCGGTATCTTCCTCTTCATAATACCAAAATACTTCTACCTGATTGCCATTCTGAGCATAGGCTTCCAAATCGCGCAGTAGCATATCAAAGCACTTAACGCTGGCGGTGTTGTAGTAATCGAGTAATAGGTGTAGTTGTGCGGGCTTCTTGGTTGTGGTAAAGGCAGCTACCCATTCGAAAATGGGGTCGTAAAACTGCAATGCATTTTCCATGAAGGAAGAACCTATAATTTTGAAAACCCCATTATGCGACAACTCTATACTAGGGTAGTAATCTTTCGGAGATTTTGCCCGAATAATGTAATCTTTCAGCATGGTTTGATTCATGAATATATTGATTGTGTAGTTTTCTTACAGGAAAAAGGGTATGCAAAAATAGTTTTCTTTTACTCAAATGAAACTAAAGTATAGCTAATCAATAGATTCCACGCTATTTTGTTCATAATATGAAGTTTCTTGTATCGGTGTTTTCTTCCAATGCATTGCCATCAGCCCGATGCCTAACACAAAAAACGGAAGGCTGAGCCACTGCCCCATATTTAACTGCCAGCTTTCTTCAAACGGTACTTGTGCTTCTTTAAGAAACTCAATTAAAAACCGAATTAGAAACACACATGATAAAGAAAACCCTAAATAAAAATAGGGAGAGATGGTAAAACGCTTCTGCTTATATAACCAATAAGTGCAAGCAAACACAAGGAGGTAGCCTAGCGCTTCGTACAATTGAGCGGGATGACGTGGTATACTATCTACCTGTTCGAATACAAAAGCCCAAGGTAGTTCGGTAGGCTTCCCAATAATTTCGGAGTTCATCAGGTTGGCAAACCGAATGAAAGCCCCTGCAATAGGTGCTACGATGGCAATCATCCCCAACGTACGCCCAAGAGGTTCTTTCGTTCGCCGAGTATAGAGCCAAAGGGCAACCATAATGCCTACTACGCCACCATGACTTGCCAAGCCTTGATAGCCGGTAAACTCGTACCCAGCGCCGGGTATGTGCCTAATGGGAAGTAAAATCTCTAACGGATGCGAAAGGTAGTAGGTGCCTTCGTAAAAAAAGCAATGTGCTGAGCGCGCTCCTAAGAATATGCCTACCATGCCGTAGATAGAAAGCGTATCGAGGTGCTGCTGTGCAATGTGTTCTTGGCGAAACATTTGCCCAAGTACCGATAGGCTGAGTACAAGCCCCCCTACAAACAGCACCCCATAATAGCGTAAGGAGATGCCAAAAAGGTTGATGATTTCCGGGTCGATGTTCCAATGAATGTAAAGCAACTGCATAGGTTTTTCGTAAGTAATTGCCTGCAAGATATTAAAATTGAAGGGCTTGCTAAGTGGTATGAGGCAGTAAATAGGATAAAAAAAGGGAAGTTCGTTGCATAAAACTTCCCTTTCGAGTGCGGAAATCTGAATAGGAGAAAGATTAGGCGATTTCCTCTGCCAAATCTTTTTCGATTTTCAAGTTATCGATAATAAATTTTTGCCGGTCGGGGGTGTTCTTGCCCATGTAGTACGATAATAGCGATTTAATCGAGGTATCTTTCTTTAAAATGACAGGTTCTAAGCGGATATCTTCTCCTATAAACCCTTCAAACTCGTTCGGTGAAATTTCGCCTAGCCCTTTGAAGCGGGTAATCTCAGGTTTGTTGCCTAGCTTCCGAATGGCCTTTTGTTTTTCTTCTTCGGAGTAGCAGTAAATAGTTTCCTTTTTATTGCGCACCCGGAACAGCGGCGTTTCCAAAATGTATAGATGATTGTTGCGCACCAAATCGGGGAAAAACTGTAAGAAAAACGTGAGCATTAGCAAGCGAATGTGCATGCCATCTACATCGGCATCGGTGGCGATTACAATTTTGTTGTAGCGCAACCCTTCTAGGCCATCTTCGATATTGAGGGCATGTTGCAACAGGTTGAATTCCTCGTTTTCGTAGACCACTTTTTTGGTGAGCGAAAAACTATTAAGCGGCTTTCCTCGCAAACTAAATACCGCTTGGGTGTCCACTTGCCGTGCTTTTGTGATACTCCCACTAGCCGAATCGCCTTCGGTAATGAACAACATAGTATCGTATTTCTGATCGCTATCTTTTTTATCGTTCAGGTGCACTTTACAATCGCGGAGTTTCTTATTGTGCAAATTGGCTTTCTTAGCACGTTCGTTCGCCAGCTTTTTTATGCCGGCAATTTCTTTGCGTTCGCGTTCCGATTGCAAAATGCGTTTTAGCATTGCTTCGGCTACTTGTGGATTTTTATGCAGAAAATCATCCAGTTCTTTTTTAACAAAATCGTTCACAAAGGAGCGAACTGTAACACCATCAGGAGCAATGTTAAGCGAACCTAGTTTTGTTTTAGTTTGCGACTCAAACACAGGTTCTTGCACGCGAATGCTGATTGCCCCGACTACCGAAGCGCGTACATCGGTAGCGTCGAAGTTTTTATTGAAATGCTCGCGCACAGTACGGACAATCGCCTCGCGGAAAGCTGCTTGGTGGGTTCCGCCTTGGGTGGTGTACTGCCCATTCACAAACGAGTAATAGTTTTCGCCGTATTGGTTGGTATGCGTTAAGGCGATTTCAATATCCTCTCCTTTTAAATAGATAATGGGATAGCGCAGGTTATCTTCATCTACTTTGCGGGTAAGTAAATCTAGCAACCCATTTTTGGAGAAATACTTCACTCCATTATAATGGAGCGTTAAGCCTGCATTCAGGAAAGCATAGTTCCAAATCTGCTCTTCTAAAAACTCAGGAATGAAATGATAGTTGCGAAACACGCTGTTGTCAGGTTTGAAATACACTATAGTCCCGTTACGCTCCTTCGTATCTTTTACAGGATGTTCTTTTACAAGCACTCCACGTTCGAACTCTGCTTCTTTCATTTTGCCATCGCGCACCGAGCAGATTCGGAAACTGAGCGATAAAGCATTGACTGCTTTAGTTCCTACTCCGTTTAATCCCACTGATTTTTGGAATGCGCCGGAGTCGTACTTTCCGCCAGTGTTAATGCGCGAAACGCAGTCGATTACTTTCCCCAAAGGGATGCCTCTGCCGTAGTCGCGAATCTGTACTTCGTAATCGGAAATTTTAATTTCAATGCTTTTACCATGTCCCATCATGTACTCATCGATGCTGTTGTCAATCACCTCTTTGACTAACACATAGATGCCATCGTCGGGAGCAGAGCCATCGCCGAGTTTTCCTATGTACATCCCCGGGCGCAAGCGGATGTGCTCGCGCCAATCGAGCGATTTTATGCTATCTTCGGTATATTCAACTTGATTCGACATAAGCTAATTTATTGAACAATGTACTGTTTATTTTAAAAACCATTAAGACTTTATCTTTCAAAAATAAAGAAATAAAATAAATTAGAGCTATATATCTGCCAAAAAACGCATCGTATCTACCCCATCGGCATAGTCGTCGATGTTGGGAAACTGAGCTTGCCCAAACGGTATTGCAGTTTTGATTACCTCGGGGTGCGCTACTACACATTGTACTTTTTCGGCTACAGCTTCTAATTGGCGGTGGAAATCAGCTAGGCTTGTATAATGCTCGTAAAACACCACCGATACTGGCGAAACAAGTGCGTTATCTTTTTTCAGCATGAGTCCACCGCCGTCTAAATGGGGTACCAGGTTGATCAAATACACAGCTCGGTTATAGTCGTAGTTATTCATGTATTTATGATGAAGCTTTGCTTCTTCCATGCGTTCGGTCCAACGCGCTAATAGGCTTTCTGGCGCGTAGCCTTTAGGAAGGAACAACTTGGAGACATTACGACACCCTAACCCAAAATGTAAGAAGATATCATCGGCAAGGGCATCGAGTTCTGCATCGGTTTCGCTCCCGGTGAGCACTCCAAAAGAAACACGATTTTTCCGAATGATGTGCGGCATATGCCGGAAGTAGTATTCAAAATAGCGGGAAGTGTTATCGCTACCCGTTGCAATAACCGCATCAATTTCTTTAAGTCGCTCTGCAAATTCTATATTCTGCCTAAATGCCGGCTCAATGGCAATAAGCCATTCAGCAATTTGCTTCATAAAAATAGTATCTTGAGAACTAAGTTTAGCTTTAACAGCGTGCCCACTGAGCAATATGCAGATAAAATCGTGCAAACCTGCCAGGGGGATGTTCCCTGCCATAACCACTCCCACCGTTTTAGGGGAGGTAGGCTCGGTATATTGGGCTGCCCATTGGGTAAAAGTGTTCGGTTCTAACATCTGAACCATTCCTTCAAATGCAATACGAGCGTGCTTTTCGGTAAACCATCCGTTTTGCTGGTGCGCTCGGAACACCAAGGCTGAAAACTCGGTGGTGTCTTGTAAAAATTTGTGTACATGTTTGCCCAAAGCTATAAATGCATTAAGGCGCTGTGCTCTATCCATACTTTTTTTGTGCAAAATAAGCCTGAATTCATGGAATTCCCTACACCAATCCGTTTTCATGTTACAGCTCGGTTACAAAACTTTCATTGAAACATAACGGAAGGGCTAATATTATAATAACTGTTAACCATAACTTTGTGCTTATTCTACTTATCCATAAGAGTACACTTGTGCACAACCCGCTATCGACCATACGCGCCAAATTGTTAGTATCCTATGTGGTATACATTGCCATCTTATTGGGGATTGCAGGCACAAGTCTATGGTTTGAAAACCGACGCAACCAAGTAGAAAACCTTGAAGTTGCACTACAACTTGCTGAAGATAACATTCAGGAAGCGGATCGGTTGCTCGCTTCTTTTCTAAGCGATGAAACCATTAACCCTACTTTCTACGAAACAGGCAATAGCGATTATTTGGAAGAATGGCGTGCGAAAACCTCTCAAGCGTTGAAATACCTCGAAACGCTAGATAGCATTAACCAAAACTTAGGACTTGAAACGCCTGTATCGGTAGATTCAGTCCGGAAAAATATTCGCACCTACGAACAAGGTTTCGAAAGCTTAATTGAAGAGGTGCTTTACCGTGGTTTCAAAGATTATGGACTCGTGGGCGAGATGCGGTCTTACATTCATGATATTGAGGCAGTAGAGTTCACTGATAAAGCCCTGATGCTGATGTGCCGCCGCCACGAAAAAGATTTTTTCTTGCGTAAGCAAACCCAATACATTGGGAAATTAAAAAATGCGGCAGAAGCCCTAGAACAAGATATTATTCAAAAAACAACCCCAGGGGTTTTGCAAGATTCGCTTGTGCAACTTGTGCGAAACTACAGCCAAACGTTTCGCGAAATTGTTCGCGCCGATGAGCGCATCGGTTTTACATTTACCTCAGGGTTGAGAGGGCGTATTACCAGCTCGAGTAAGAACCTATCTATGCAAATAGCAGCTTATCGCGATTTCACCCAACAAACCATTGAATATATCAAAATGCGCAACCAAAGTATTTTGCTCTCTGTAATTGGTAGTGGATTGCTGTTGGGGATATTTCTTGCCCTCTTTATTCCGCAAATTTTGGGTAAACCGGTCCGTAAACTTTCCAGCTCCATCCATCATGTAATATCAAATAATTTTGAGCAGGGCGTAGAAGTTGCACAAATTTCCACACGCGACGAAATCGGTTCGCTCTCCAACGACTTTTCGTTCATGCTCAACAAAATGCAAGGGCTTTTAGAAGAGGTAAAATCGAACTCTGAACGCATTGAAAAAAAGAACAAGCTTTTAATGGATAGCATCCGTTATGCTCGCCAAATCCAAGGAGCTATTTTGCCTACTCCCGAGCTGATTGGCAACTTTTTCCCAAACTATTTCTTAATCTACCGCCCTTTGCATGTAGTTTCAGGCGACTTCTATTGGATGCTCCGCAAGAAAGACAGGGTATATGTTGCGGTTGCCGATTGCACAGGGCATGGCGTGCCGGGAGCTTTCATGAGTATGATTGGACATACTTTGCTGAATAAAATCCTCAACCAAGATAATATATACGAACCTGCCGCTATTTTAGAAGTACTGCACATCGAAATTAAAGAAGCGCTCCATCAAGATGAAAACCAAAATACAGGCGATGGGATGGATATTGCATTATTCTCGATGGAGTATTTTGAGAAAAAACCCAAAGAACGGCTTATCACCTATTCAGGGGGAAAAATCCCGTTGTTTTACACGGAAAATGGTGATTTAAAAATCGCAAAAGCGACCAAACGCTCCATTGGAGGGGGGACTAGCAAACAAGAACAACGCCCCTTTGAAACACACGTAATTACACTTGAGCAAGGGGATTATTTGTACTTGGCAACTGATGGATTTGCTGATCAAAATAATGTAAAACGTGAAAAATTTGGTAAGCGAAAGCTCTTCAATACTCTTTCTTCTTTGAGTATCCATTCTATGGAGTATCAGCAAGTTCAGTTAGAAGAAATATTGGATGAACACCAAAAAGGCAGCATACAACGCGATGATATTACCCTACTTGCGTTGGAATTATAAAATCCCCTAGTTTAACAGCACTCCTTCAATTTATTAGCCCTTAATTTTTCTAATTAGCTAACTTTACAGGCAATTTGGTGAGTAGTTGTATCATGCAATACATTTTCAGTTGGTTATTTTTTATTGTATTTCTGCCTGTTGCAGAGCATGTTCTGGTACAAGATACGCTAGAAACTAGTTCAACTAATCAAAATCTGAGTTTGCAAGCATACACGCAAATAGTTACCGATACTAACGCGGTACTTTTGCCCGAAGATGCTGCTACCCTTCTCACTCAACAAGGAGAAAAAGCTACCTCTCCCTATTTCTTAGACGAAAAAACAGTCTATTGGGCTAGAGCTACATTTCGCAATTCTACAAAAGCTGCACAAAACTGGAACGTACAAATAGGCAATATCGACTCAGTAAGCGTTTTTTTATATTCTAGCAAACAAACCATCGCCCCTTTCGCAGTGGGCAGGATGATTCCGCTCCGCAATCCTAGCAGCCAAATGGGCACGTGGGATCGCGTACAATTTCCGCTTACGCTATTACCGGAAGAAGAAGTAACGCTTTTACTACGGCTGCATAATTTTTCGAAAATGCCGGGGCAACTTAATCTAGTGCTCATGCCAAGAGAGCACTGGGAACAACAACTGCGTAGTATCAACTTAATACAAGGCTGTTTTCAAGGGTTTATGTTTATGATGACCCTTCTTGGCTTGATGTTCTATCTTTACACGCGTATACCGGCGTACCTATACTACACTATGCACGCCTTTGCCTTTGGGCTAACGTATCTTACTGTATACGGTTACACGCGTTTTATCACAGGAAATTTTGCCGTCGACTATTTTTTCTGGGCATTGTTCAGCCAATCGGCAGCAATATTTTTCATGCAATTCATTCGGCTAATGTTGCGAGTGCGCTCCATTTCTAGGAACCTCGATAATGTTTTGATTATTCTCATCGCACTTCGGGTATTGATCATTCTTCTTACCTTTTACAACACGCTAGCTACGCTGAATCTGCATATCGTACAGCAGGCCATTTTGCTCACCGACACCATCTCTTCCTTGTTAGGCATTACTATCATCGCCTTTTTAATGGCTAAAGGAAACATTTTTGCAAAATATGTCCTGATTGGCAGTGCCTGCCTTGTTGTGGGGGTAGGGCTAGCGGTACTAGCAGGTATAGGAGTATTTACGATTCCTCCTGCGTATTTCACCCAATTAGGAATAGCCGGCCAATGCATTGTATTGGCATTAGGGCTTGCCAATGAAATTAGAGGAAGGGTACAAGGAGAAGTACAGGCGAAACAAGCACTAATTGCACTAAAAGAGCAAGCAAATCGGGTTTTAGAACAAAAAGTAAAAGAACGAACCGAAGCCCTACAACGCGCTAACGAATCGATTACCCATCAAAATGAAGAACTCATACAATCACAAGAAGAAATTGCCCGCCAACGCGATTACATCACCCAAAAAAACAAAGAGCTTCAACTAACTATCGAGCGAATAGGGAGTAGTATGAAGGCAGCGAAAACCATCCAAAAAGCGATTTTACCCAGCGAGCGATTCATGAAAATGCTGTTTAGAAGTTATTTCGTAGTGAGCTTGCCTAAAGATGTAGTCTCTGGCGATTTTTTCTGGGTAGCACAAATGGACGATGGCAAGGTAATCTTGGTAGTTGCCGATTGCACAGGACACGGCGTTCCCGGCGCGCTCATGACCATGATAAGCCACATCTTGCTCGATAAAGTTGTGAAACTATGGAAGATTACCGAGCCTCCTAAAATTTTTGAAGTACTCCATAGAGAGATTTCCCAAGTGCTCCAACAAAAAGAAACCGGCGACCAAAACGGTATGGATGCTGCCATCATTTGCTTTGAGCCTCAACAAGAAGGAATGCGGAAAGCTACCTTTTGTGGCGCTCGTACCAATGGGTACGTCGTTTCGCACCAGCACAAAACCCTGAAAGTACTCAAAGGTAGCCGAAAATCTGTGGGAGGTAAGCAAGACCCTGCCAAAGAATTCGTCGCCAAGTCGTTTATGCTTGCTCCTAAAGACTTTGTCTATTTGGGGTCTGATGGGTTAGTCGACCAAAACAACGACCTCAAACGGCGTTTCGGTAAACAAAACCTTGAAAAACTATTGCTTGCTAACCACCACTTGCCCGCCCAAACACAAGGAGAAGCTATTGTTCAAAACCTCAAACAACACATGGGTAAAGCCATACAACGCGACGATATTTTATGGGTCGGCGTGCAGATTTAGGCAAACTCCACCGTATCGAAATCGTCGGCTACTACTTCAACCAGTGTATTTTCGTGTAAAGCATGGATAGCAAGGTTACGATTATGAATCGGGTTGTACTTCTCAATTAATTGCTGTTCCAAACATTCTAAGTGCTGAGGTGCTAACACGTAGGAGGTGTCTACCAGTGTAATGAACCCAATCAGCACATGGATTTCTTGCAAGGTAAGCTGAAAGCGAAACAGCTCATGTTTTATGATGCTCTCTACACTTTTTTCAAATGCTTTCCCTAGAAAAATAGGCGTATTTGAGTCTTTCTCTATCAACAAGAAAAAGAAACTTTCTGGGAAGTAGGATACATCAACAGGATTATACAAATCCCATTCTAGGGATAGTTGGATCGTAGCGAGAGACATAATCATTCATTTAATTAACACTAATAACATTTAACAATATGAATTGATTAGCCCAATGGTTTCGAATTCCTGACGGGTTAACATGTAAGATTTTCGAAGAAACCCATAGCGATTCGAGCCGAAAAGCCTACTATACTCCGACGGAAAAAAATTCTAACCCAATATCTTTCAACTTCCCCACGTAAGGTTTGCCTTATAATCTGTTTCTTTTTACAAAAAATTAAAGATACCCTTTCAAACGTAAAATCAGATTATTTTTCAGTTCATACAGGTTCTTTTCTAAACCTACGGGATAATCGTGGGGGTTTTTAAAGCGCAAAATACTAGGGTGAAGCCTTGCAAGTTGCGCCGCCGTACGATTGCGCATGCTGTGCACATCGGGTGAAGTGTAGATGGTTTTTCCCTGTTCGAAAATTGGTACTAGCAAATCTTCGTAGTGAGTATCGGAGGGAATTCGTTTACGCCGTGTATCATCCATAGGATCAATAATGATGGCTTCGCCTTGTACAGGTTGTTGCGTATCGTAAATCATATCGGCAACCAGTGTATCGTCTTGGAAATATCGGCGCACTTGCTGGATTCCAGGATTAGAAACTTTGCCCTTCTGTTCTGATAACTTGATTTTATGTTGCCAATTTCCTTGGTTATCGCGAATTGCCGACATTTTATACACGCCTCCTAACGCCGGCTGGTCGTAAGCCGACGCAAGCTTGGTGCCTACACCCCACACATTCACTTTGGCATCTTGTTCTGTTTTCAAGCTGGCGATAATGTGCTCGTCGAGGTCGTTACTGGCAACAATGTTAGCATCAGAGAAGCCGGCGGAGTCGAGTAATTTACGGGCTTCGATGCTCAGATAGGCAAGGTCTCCAGAGTCGAGGCGAATCCCCACCATTTTATGTCCTTTTGCTTGCAATTTTTTACCAACGGTAATGGCTTTTTTTACGCCCTCTAAGGTGTTGTAGGTATCTACTAAGAATGTACAGTTATTAGGCATTGCGGCGGCGTAAGCCTCAAACGCTTCTTCCTCGGTAGGGAACGACATCACCCAACTGTGTGCGTGTGTGCCTTTTACTGGAATATCGAACAGCTTCCCAGCCAACACGTTGGAAGTCCCTACGCACCCACCAATGTACGAAGCACGGCTCGCTGCTATGGCGCCGTCAATGCCTTGCGCTCTTCGCATCCCAAACTCCAACACCGGTTCACCTTTTGCAGCATAACATAAACGCGCGGCTTTCGTGGCTACCAATGTTTGAAAGTTGACAATATTCAACAAAGGCGATTCAATGAGTTGGCATTGAAACAACGGCCCTTTTATACGCAATAGCGGTTCGTTGGGGAATACTACGGTTCCTTCGGGGATGGCGTCCACATCGCACGAAAACTCCATTTCTGCCAAATACGTTAAGAAGCCCTCCTCAAACAAAGGCTCCCCATCATTCCCTTTTAGGGCACGTAAATACGCGATGTCTTCATCGCTAAACCGAAAACTTTCTAAGAAATCGATGACGTATTGCAACCCACAAGCAATGGCAAAACCACCTTCAAAAGGGTTTTTTCTAAAATAAAGATGAAATACGGCTTCTTGTTCTTTGGTTTCTGCCTTCCAATAGCCGTATGCCATGGTAATTTGATAAAAGTCGGTAAATAAGGCAAGCGACGATTGATACAAATCTTGGGTGAGTTTCATAACGCTATAATTCAGAGTATGTAAATTGTTTCACTGAAAATACGAAGCGAATTGCTTTGCGCAAAGTAGTAATTTCGCCGAACAATCGGTATCGATGTGTTTTTTACCCTACAGAGGTGTAGGTTTGCTTTTTCATGTTCCGAATTTTCTAGCATACACTCCATGAATTACCTATCAGCCGAACAGATTAGTAAGCGCTTTGGCAATCGTATTCTTTTCGAAAACCTGAATTTTGGACTCGAAAAAGGGAAAAAGGCGGCATTGGTGGCAAGCAACGGAGCGGGGAAATCGACCCTACTCCGCATTATCACCGGTTACGAAGCCCCAGACACCGGCGAAGTTGCCTACCAAAAAGGCATCACCGTAGGTTTTTTGCCGCAAGAACCCCATTTTGAAGAAAACGACACGCCACTTTCGTACATTTTTAGAGCAGAAACGCCGCTAATGCAAGCGTTAAAAGAGTATGAACATGCCTTAGAGCAATTTCAGCAAGTGGCAACCGAAGCAAATATGGTGGCGGTGCAACATGCTACTACGCGCATGGACGATCTGAAAGCATGGGATTTTGAAGTGCGGGTAAAACAAATCTTGACGCTATTTCGCATTACCCGACTCGAACAACCCGCCCTCGAACTTTCCGGAGGGCAGCGCAAACGCATTGCGCTAGCCCGTGTGCTCATCGAAGCCCCCGACCTGCTCATTTTAGATGAACCTACGAACCACCTCGACCTCGATATGATTGAGTGGCTCGAAGAATACCTTTCGCGGCAAAACCTCACGTTGCTCCTGGTAACCCACGACCGCTACTTCCTCGATAGAATCTGCGATGAAATTTGGGAACTCGAAGAGGGCAAACTGTTTAAACATACCGGGAATTACGCCTACTTTTTAGAGAAAAAAGCCGAACGTGAAACGCAGCAATCAGCAGAAGTAGAAAAAGCCCGCAACCTGATGCGAAAAGAACTCGATTGGGTACGCCGCATGCCCAAAGCTCGTGGCACAAAAGCTAAATATCGGCTCGATGCTTTCGAAGACTTGAAAACCAAAGCAGGCTCAGGCAAACGCAAAGAAGAACTACAACTTAACATGAAAATGAGCCGCTTAGGAGGGAAAATCCTTGTGGCAAAAGGATTAGAAAAGTCATTTGGTGATCTTAAAATACTCGAAGATTTTAATTATACCTTCAAGCGCAAAGAGCGCCTCGGCATTGTAGGCCCTAACGGGGTAGGAAAATCGACTTTTTTGCAACTTATTACCGAACAGCTTGCCCCCGATGCCGGCGAACTCGAAAAAGGAGAAACCGTAGTATTTGGCTTTTATACCCAAGAAGGGCTACAACTCCCCGAAGATAAACGAGTGATCGATGTGGTAACCGAAATTGCCGAAGTAATCCCTGCCGCTAATGGCAGCCAACTCACAGCGTCTCAATTTCTCAACTCGTTCTTATTCCCGCCCAAACGGCAATACGAAAAAGTTTCTACGCTGAGTGGCGGCGAACGCCGTAGGTTGTATCTGCTTACAATTCTTATCAAAAACCCGAACTTTTTAATCCTCGATGAACCTACCAACGATTTGGATTTGGCAACCATGGCGCGCCTCGAAGAATTCCTAGAAGACTTCGGCGGCTGCCTGTTAGTAGTAACCCACGATCGCTATTTTATGGATAAAATCGTCGATCATCTGTTTGTGTTTGAAGGCAATGGCATTGTAAAAGATTTCAACGGAAAGTATACAGAGTATCGAGAAATGCTCCGCGACCGCGAACAGCAAGAACTTGCCGCCCAAAAAGCGCAAAAAGCCCAAGAAGAAAAGCAGAAACTCGAAAAAGCCAATAAACCCAAAAAGAAACTCTCTTTTAAAGAACAAAAAGAATTTGAGCAACTCGAAACGGAAATCGATGCTTTAGAAACCGAAAAAAAAGACTTGGAAGAAAAACTAAACAGCGGAGACGGCAACCACGAACAACTCACCGAATGGGCAGAGAACCTTGGGACTTTAATGGAGCAAATCGAAGAAAAAACCTTGCGATGGATGGAGCTTGCCGAATATGCGACCTAAGTATTTTATTGAATTGTCAGAAAATTATTCTCATATTTAAAAGGTATTTTATTTACTCCTCGAACAAGAATAATTACCGATGGCTTCCCAAACATTTGAACTAAACTACAACGCGCAACAACACTTCCCCGATGCCCATTATTGGTCGTATGCTGAAGCGCGTAATTATGGCTATCTGCTGCTTAAAATAGCCAGCGCCGATGGTAAAGTTGCCGACCGCGAGATGTTTTGGCTTACCAAAATTTTTGCAGAGCAGATGGGAATCCCTGCAGATGTTGTACAAGATTGGCAACAGTTCTCTTACGAACAAGCAGAGGTTAATGACCTAGCCAAAAAAATCCCCCGGCAGCGAGCCTCACGCCTACTCTACGACGCCATCCGCATGTGCAGTGCCGATGGGCTTTATGCTCTAAAAGAGCGGAAAATGGTCGAACAAGTATGCGCACTGCTAGAAGTTTCTCCCGAAACACTCAAAGGGCTTGAGCTTTTGGTAGAAAGCGAAGCACTGCACGAAAAACAGCGCTCGCTTTTACTAAAATAAGTACAGAGGTATCGCAACGTCTGTGAACGAACAAAACTGACCGCTCGCGAACAAGCACTGCCTACACCAATCTACTTTTAGCTCATAAAAACCTAATAATCAAATACTTAAAACTATGGTATTGAGTTTGTAAATCGATTAACCTAAAAAGACCTATCGAAAAAACAAGCCCATACCCTTATGAAAATCTATCTACCTTTCGTATTACTACTGATTTGCTTCCCTATTTTTGGGCAAACGCAGCAGCTAACCTACCAAGAAGCCATTCAAATTGCCCTTCGCGAGAATATCGACGCACGCACGCAAGCCAACGAGCTCGAAGTACGAAAAGCCGAACAACTGCAAGGGTATGCTGCTTTCTTACCCACAGCCGATCTGGCAATTAATACCGAACGCGCCGCAGGAAATCAATTCATTCCAGAGTTCGATCAACTCATCAATACCGTCTCCGAAAGTTTTTGGGGGCAAGTAGGTGCCGATATCGACCTTTTCAGAGGGTTCAGCCGTATCAACACCTTGAAACGCAATAAGCTACGCATCGCATCGCAAGAGCACCTCATCCAACGAACTAAACAAGATGTAGCCTTTCAAGTAACCTCGCAGTATCTGCAAATCCTCCTAGATGAAGAACTTCTTACAATTGCAGAAGATAACCTAGCCACCCAGCGTGAGGTACTCGCCAACATTACCGAGTTAGTGGAAAACGGGCTGCGGGGAATCCCCGAGCAATATGTGCAAGAAGCCGAGGTCAGCCGCTTGGAAACCATGGTGATTGAACGGCAAAACACACTGATTAACGATAAAGCCACACTCGCCCAAACTTTACAACTCGACCCTACCGAAGATTTTACCTTGGAAGCTCCCGGTTGGAGCCCCGAGCAAATCTATGCCCAAGCCTACCAACTCGAAACCCTTTACCAAACAGCCAATCAAACCCGCCCCGATTTACAGCAAGCAATTACAGATGTGGATGCTGCGGCGTATGACACCAAAATAGCTAAAGCGCAGTATCTGCCCAGTTTGAGTGCCTATTACCGCTATCGCTCGTTTTGGAACTCTGCCAACAATATGCGCAACTTTTCGGAACAATTCGGAGAAGACAATGTGCGCAAAACCTTAGGAGCCACGCTGTTTATCCCAATCTTTGGAGGGCTATCGAACCGCACACAGTACATCCGTACCAAAGTACAATACGAAAACGCGAGACTGACTCAACAAAACATGCAAAAAACCATACAAATTGATGTGAAAAATGCCTACCAAAATTGGATAGCCGCTAAAAATAATTGGGATGCTGCCCAAACCCAGTTCGAGGTTGCCCAACGTTCTTACCAAGCTCAAAAAGAGTTATATGAAAACGGTTTGAATCGAATGATGGATTTAGCTCGCAGCAATAACGGATTCGTAGTGGCACAAGCGAATAAAGCACAAGCCCATTACACCCTGTTATTTCAAGCCATTATGCTAGAGTATGCTACCGGCGAACTCAACCCACAAGCTCTTTCGTTAGAAAAATAACCTATTTTATAAAGCTTCTGCAAACCCCTTTTTAATCTAAATAAAAAGGGGTTTTGTATGTTATTTCTTCAGGTTTATCGGCACACAATAGCATTTGGCAGAAATATACTAGAAATCATATACCACAAACCCCCTTTATATTGTTTATATTTATAGGTAAGAAATACTTTTTCTTGTAATTGTCAAGAAAATTGATTAGACCAAAAATAATTTAAGTGCACTAAAAATCTAGTTTTATGTCTTTTTCAATGGACACCAATACATCGCGAGCGTTAATGATTGGGGCGAGTAAGTTCCCGAAAGATTCGAACTTAAAAGCCTCGGGGCAGGTGAGTAATAATCTAGCTCGTTTTACCGAAATACTCAGCAACGAGAAAATAGTAGGGCTTTCGCCTCAGCAAATTGTTACGTTAGAAAACACGCACGACAATACTGCGATTAAAGAACAGCTTGCACTCTCGGCAGAGAAGGGTGGGTCTACTTTCATTGTATATTATTCGGGAAATATCGTAATCCGCAAAGGACAACTCTACTTAACAACCACCAACTCTTCATTGCGCCAAGTACATGTCAATGGTATCCCCTTAGCGGAAGTAATGACGATTTTAGGTGAGTCAGAAACTACTCAAAAGGTACTCATCTTAGATGTTGCCTATATCCACTCCGTGAACGATCCAAAAGAAGATACTGACAAGCTTATCAAAAGCATTTTTAACCACTACGAACAAGAATACCCGGATACATATTTCGTTTCTTCGCCCACCAACAACTATACACCGGAAGACACTCCTAATTTCACGACGCAACTTACCAAAGTGCTCGAAAAAGGAATCCCCGAAGAAAAAGGCACTCTTTCGCTTCAAGATTTATACGATGCGCTATCGACCTTGAGCGAGCAAGAAAACAACATTGGTTTTCCTGTATTTGGGAAAAAAGGCAGAAAATCTACTATCACCTTTGCCTATAACCATCAATTTATTCGCTTTAAAGATTTACGCAAACAAGCCGATAAATTGTTTGAAGACGGCGAATACCAAGAAGCACTTCCTCTATACCGAGAAGCATCCGGTTTATTTCCCGAACACGACTACATTAGTCGCAAGCTCCAATTTACCTCGCATTTTTTGTTAGCTAGCGAGCTATTTGCTCAAAAAGAATATGCAGAGGCAAAGAAAAATTTTGAAGAGGCTCGCAATTTCTTCGATTTGCCAATCATTACTGAGCGGGTAAACGATTGTATCGAAAAACTAGCCAGCCAATTATACGACCAAGGCGACTACACACAAGCTTTGCCATACTATGAGTATCTGGTTAAAAAATCAGACAATAATATTTTCTACAATCGGCGTTTGAAAGTTTGCCAAGATGAAATTCGGTTTACCGAGTTGGTCGACAAGGCAGATCGCGCCTATTTTGAAGATAACTACACCTTGGCGCTTCAGTGCTACAACGCAGCCTTAGAGATTAACATGGATCATCTGCTAGTGCGCCGTAAGGAAGAATGTGAACGTTTTTTGCAAAAGGAGCGAAGCTTAAAAAGCAAAGTAGAAATAGAAATACGCGAAAAGCTCATCAAACAACAAGCACAGTTGGTTGAACAGAAAATCGAAGAAGAGAAACAACGTCTGAAAGAGAAGTTTAAGAAAAAAGAAGTAGAAGCTTTAGCCAAAGCACGTACCGAAGCCGAACAGGCGTATCGTCAGCAATTAGAAGATGCCGTGCAAGCAAAAACCGAAGAACTAGAATCTAGTTTTTGGAAACGCCTTTCGGTATGGAACGAAATCGAAGGATATACCTTTTACCTCGATTTCTTCCCAGAGGGCAAGTATGTACAGAAAGCACAAAAACGTATCGAGCAGCTCAAAACCAAAAAACATAAAGAGCAGGAAAATACGAACATAACGCACATTCCGTACGCTGAAAAAGACCCTGAAACGCCAGGCTACTTAAATGGAAGCCACATCGCTACCGAAAAAGAATCAATCCAGCCTTCTACTGAAGAAACTCCACCTACTGCGCGGGAAGATCGAGAAAATAGTGCTCAGGTAGAGCGAATCAGCCTAGCCGATTTAATTCGCAACCGACCGGAAGAAGAAACAACGTTGGAAAGTCTTTCTGAAGAATCTGAAGAAATAACTCAAGAAGCCTCAACAGAGGAAACTCCTACGTTGGAAGAAACTTCGGCCGAGGTAATGGGAACAAACACCGAGGAACAAACGCCACAAGAGGAAACTTCAGCTCT
Source organism: uncultured Roseobacteraceae bacterium (assembly GCA_964394585.1). Taxonomy (GTDB): domain Bacteria; phylum Bacteroidota; class Bacteroidia; order Cytophagales; family Flammeovirgaceae; genus CAYUJH01. Next base: position 36,430 of record CAYMYI010000010.1, on the reverse strand, counting down.
TCAAGAGGTGGACGACATTCCGCAAAATGCCTCTGAAGAGGAACTGTGGGAGTATGCATGCAGTAAGCATACAGTAGCTTCTTACATGAATTATATTAACAATACCCAAGAATCGAGATATATTGCAGAAGCATACACGAAGGTAGGTGAACTCAGCCGCTTAGAAGCCGAAGATGAGGAAGAAACGGCACATACCACTACCCATACTTACGAAACCTCTGAAGAAACTTCTGTAGATGAAGATACCGAAAACTTCACACAAGAAACCGAAACGGTAAACTATGCTACCGAAGAAGAGCCTACAGCTGAAGAGCAACATACCTATACCCCTGAAGAAGAAACTCCTCCAACAACTTCAGCAGAAGAAACTACGGAGACTTTCACAGGATCTGAAGATGAAATGTGGGCACATGCCGAACGGGAAAATACCGTTGCGTCTTACATGAATTATATCGAAAACACAACGGATGGCAACTATATTTCCGAGGCGTATTACCGCATCAACCAGTTAAACAACCCTTCTGACGACGAGGATACCTCCGACTATTCCAGCGATTCAACTACGCAAGAAACGGTTTTGGATGAAGAACCTTCTACACAAAATTCTGTAGAAGAAAGCGAAGAAGAAGATACTCCTTATATGCAGAATGGACATCAAGAATCGAACTATACTTCGATAGAATCGGCTTCAGGTAACAGCATGCAATCACAAGCAGAAGAAGAACCTACATTTACTGCGGTAGAAGAGGAACAAGAGCCCATGGGAGAAACCGAAGAAAAGACGCTGTGGGAAAGAGCAAAGGCAGAAGATACTGTAAGTGCTTATTTTACCTACATGAACAATACAACCGAAAAGCAGTATTGGGATTTGGCAAAAGAACGCATTAGCGAATTAAAGAATGATTCTCAATCGCAAGAACTCAACGATTGGAATACGGCACAGCAAGAAGATACGGTGGAAGCCTATAAAAAATACATCCGTAAATATCCGCTCGGAAATTACTACGCGAAGGCAATGTTCCGCCTAAATCGGCTCGAATCGTGATATTCGTTAAGACTGTTAATTTCGCACAAAGTCCCTCTTTTTAGGGACTTTTTTATTACCTGAGATATGAATACTTCTGATTTTTTTAGCCCAAACCGGCAACTCTTTTTTGTAGGGGGTAAAGGCGGAGTAGGTAAAACTACGCTGAGTATTGCACTCGGTTTACAATCGGCGCAAGAAGTACCCACCCTAGTAATCTCAACAGACCCTGCCCACTCGATAGCTCATGTGATACACAACCCAAAATGGTATAAAAAACTAGAAATACCCACTAAAATTGATACGCAACTGTATGCCGTAGAACTCAATGCCCAAAAGCAATATGCTTTGTTCAGAGAAAAACACCGAAAAGAAATTTTACAATGGTTTGAAAGCAGTACGTACTTTTCAGAAGAAGACACAGAAGCCTTATTTTCCCTCTCGTTACCTGGTTTAGATGAGCTGATGGCTTTTAAAGCGATTACAGAGTTTCATGCAGCCAACCAATGGCAACGCATTATTGTAGATACTGCCCCCACCGGGCATGCCCTGCGCCTACTCCAAGTTCCTGAACTTTTGGACGATTGGGTGAAAGTAATGGCAACATTGCGATGGAAATATCGTGTTGTGAAAACTACCTTTCAGGGGAAGTACCACCCCGACGATGCCGATGATTTACTACTAGATTTGAAACGCACCATCCATCGGTTAAAAAAACTTCTAAAAAACACTCAAACTACAGAGTTCATCGTAGTTTGCAAACCTGAGGGTATTGTTTTCGAAGAAACGCTTGAGTTAATTCGTTCCCTCAGAAAACAACATTTTTGTGTAGAGCACCTTGTTATCAACGACGTAATGCCCGCCCATTTCGAAGGGGAGTATTGTATAAAAAAAAGAACCGCACAAAGCAAAGCTATCCATTCTTTCCTTCCTAAAATTGAAGATATGGAGGTATTTACCGTTGATGCCTCCCCTACTGAACTCCGCGATCTTTCTGTTTTGAAACAATACCAGCTAAAGCCATTTTCAGAAGTTGGATAATTTCAAAGTGAAATTGTATTTTAGCAAGGGTTTCCTCCGTTGAAAAGGAAATTGGCAATGTTGATTAACAAATATTTATGTGCATCAGAAAGAGTTTTTCCCTTTTCTTCTTACTCTTCGTGGTTAGTCCTCTGCTAACCATTCCCGCATTTGCGCAAGAAAAAGGCATTCCCTTCATCACAAATTTTTCTCCACGCGATTACAAAGCCGAATCTCAAAACTGGTGCTTCGTGCAAAACCAACAAGGGATTATCTATGTAGGGAATAACATGGGGGTTCTTGAATACGACGGGGTGAACTGGAACCTTATCTCTACTCCTACTGTAGTACGTTCGCTCGCCATTGAGCCGGTTACCGGGCGCATCTATGTGGGTATCATCGGCGATTTGGGCTATTTAGCCCCCAATGAGGTCGGACAGTTTGAGTTTGTATCGTTATTGGAAAAAGTACCCAAAGAGACTCAAAGCTTTAATAGCGTTTGGAAAACGGTTGTATTACCACAAGGAGTCTTTTTCAGTGCCGGTAGTACAATGTTTCGGTGGGATGGCACAGAAATCCATGTGATGGAAAGCAGCCCACAAGTTTTTGACCTAGGCGACCGTGTCGTATTTATCGATCAGAAATTGGGGCAAGTTCGCCCCAAAGAAAACACCTTTGAACTCGTAGAAGGGGGCGATAAACTCTCCGGAGAAAACTTTGCAAGACTACTCGCTTATGATGAAAGTCGGCTGTTGCTCATCTACCCCGATGGAACTTTAAAAATTTATGACCCCGATAATGAATTTAGCCCTTTCAAGCCATTTGCCACAAAAATGACAGATTTTTTTGTGAAAAATCGGTTGTACCGAGGAGTTGTTTCCAATCAAAATTTATTAGGATTAACTACTCTAAAGGGGGGGATTGTCTTTCTGAACAAACAAGGCGAAGTTGAAAACATTGTAGATAAATCAGTGGGTTTGCAAAGCAACGAGTGCTACACCCTTTTTGAGGATAATCAGAGCAATATTTGGGTAGGCTCTGGCAATGGCATTGCCCGAGTAGAATTGAATGCCCCCATTACCCGCTTCGACGATGCCGTAAATCTTGATGCTGGCGCCGTATTGGCTGTAATCCGCCACAAAGGAGAGTTATATGCAGGAGGTCTGGGTTCTTTTTATCTTGATGAAGGAAGATTTCATCTTGTTACAGGATCTGTACAACAGGTGTGGCATTATTTACAATATCCTCTTAATGGTTCAGATACGCTGTTAATGGTTGCTACCAGTGATGGGGTCGGAGTTATAGAAAACCATAATGTACAGTTTACGCCACTTCGAGAAGTCTCACGGTATCTTATCCGATCCAAAAAATACCCCGAAAGAGTGTATGTAGGATTATCTACCGGATTAAGCATCTTGCAAAAACAAGAAGGCAATTGGCAGCATCTAGGCAATATTGAAAACTTCGATTTGGAAGTACGCAATATTGTAGAAGACGATCAAGGAAATTTATGGCTTGGCACCGAATATAATGGGATTGTAAAAATATCCTTTACAGAAGGTGGAAACCTTTTAGCCCCCTCTATCACTAATTATGATACATCAAAAGGGTTCAGCACGCTATCAGGGCACCGAGCCTATTTGTTTGATAACGAAATACTCAGTACAAATGAAGACGGTATTTTTAAATACAATTCGTCTAGCGATTCTTTCGAGCCTGAAACACAATTTGGTGAGCAGTTCACCAAAGGTGTACGACCCGTTATGTATTTCATCGAAGACAACAACCGAAATATTTGGGTATCTGCTTTTAAAAATAACCAACACCCTATTGGCAGATTAACAATCAATTTAAGAGGAGAATACGACTGGAACGACCTACTCTTGCGTAGGCTACCCCCTATGGAAGTGGAAGTTATTTATCCGGAGCCTAATGGCATCGTTTGGATAGGCGGTACAGAAGGGCTTTTTCGCTACGATAGCCGCATTCAAAAAGATTACGAACGTTCGTACGAAACCCTAATCCGTAGAGTAATCTTAAATGAAGACTCTGTGATTTACAGCCGCGTAGGTACACGTGCCGATACACAGCGTAGCACCATCCCTTACAAGTTTAATAATTTAGTTTTCACCTATGCAGCTACCAGTTACGACGACCCCGAAGCCACACTATACTCGCATCGTCTCGAAGGATACGAAACCGCATGGTCTGAGTGGGCATCTGAAACACGAAAAGAGTATACGCTACCCGAAGGCAACTATACCTTCCATGTACGCGCAAAAAATATCTATGGCGTTGAAAGCGAAATAGATACCTTCAAGTTTAAAATTCTCCCTCCTTGGTATCGCTCTTGGTTTGCTTATGCCGCTTATGTACTTGGCGCTATTGCCATTGTTTGGGGGCTTGTGTACATCAATACCCAACGGCTCAAAGCGGTAAACCGAAAACTAGAATACTTAGTAGAAAAACGCACTTCGGAAATCCGCGAACAAAATAATGCATTAGAAGAGCAGAAAAGAGAGATTATCTCCCAACGCAATAACATTGAACAACAGAAAGACGAGCTGGAGAAAGCTTATACCAACATTCAGACACTCAGCGAAGTAGGGCAAAAAATAACCTCTACCCTCGATTTTGAAAAGCTCATCAAAACTATCTATCATAATGTGAACCAGCTGCTAGATGCCTCGGCATTTGGAGTAGGAATCTACAACGAAAGAATGAATGCCCTTGAGTTTAAAGGGTTTATTGAAAAAAATGAAGAACTTCCTTTTTCTTCCGATGCCATCGACGATGACTCCAAACTAGCTTCCTGGTGTTTCCGTAACCAAGAACTTTTAGTAATTAACGATATGCAGGCGGAATACCAGAAGTACATCAAAGGTCCTTTGAACACCAAAACCGGCGATTTACCCGAAGCAGCCGTATACGTTCCGCTCTTGGTCGAAAATGAACCCATGGGAGTCATGACTATGCAAAGCTTCCAAAAAAATGCATATTCTGATCTGGATTTAAGCATTATTCAAACACTTGCCTCTTACATTGCTGTGGCAGTAGATAATGCCAAAGCATACGAAGTGATTACCGCAAAGAATGCGAGTATCACCGATAGTATCCGATATGCGGAAACCATACAACAAGCGATTCTGCCCTCGCGCGAACGCATGAACGAAGCACTCCACGAATATTTCATAGTATACCAACCTAAAGATATTGTATCGGGCGATTTCTACTGGTTTAATCATGTAGGCGATAAAATTTTCTTAGCAGTTACCGATTGTACCGGTCACGGCGTACCAGGCGCCTTTATGTCGATTGTAGGAATTAACATCCTGAACGAAATTGTCAATATTGAAAATGAGTACGACCCTGCCGTAATTCTAGAAACCCTCAACCGTTACGTGAGCCTATCGCTGCGCCAACACGAAGTAAATAACGTAGATGGTATGGACGTAGCCTTATGCGTGATGGAGCCTTACGAAAACTTTAAAACCAAAATCACCTTTGCCGGTGCTAAACGCCCTTTATATTATTTCCAAAATGGAGAATTGCACAAAATTGAAGGGGTTCGCAAAACCATTGGGGGTGGTTTACGCTTAAGCCGCAAGTCACGAAAGTTTGAATCGCACGAAGTGATTCTGGATAGTAACTCCATGTTGTACCTTTTATCGGATGGTTATGTAGACCAAAACGACCTACAACGCAACCGCTTCGGTTCAAGACGCCTGCGCGAATTGCTCTCTACCATTGCTTTTCTTCCTATGAATGAACAGCAAGAAGCTTTACAGAATCAACTCAAAGAACATATGCAAGGCACTCCACAGCGCGACGACATCACTATTATGGGTATACGGATTGTTTAAAATTGATTCCTTCTTTACGAATATATGCGCCTTTTTTACGCCGCTCACTTAGAAAAAAATGCAACTTCTTTACAATTAGACGCCGAAGACTCAAGGCATTGTACCAAAGTACTGCGCCTTTCTTCAGGTGAGCAAATTGCCCTTACCGATGGAAAAGGAGGGCTTTACTATGGCATTATTGACGACCCAAACCCTAAAGCATGCCGCGTACAAATACAAGACTACCAACATACCCCCGCTGCACCTTACTACATCCACCTGGCTGTAGCCCCTACCAAAAATACCGACAGAATTGAGTGGTTCGTCGAAAAAGCCGTGGAAATAGGAATACACGAAATCAGTTTTTTCCATAGCCGATATTCGGAGCGAAAAGTCCTAAAACTCCAGCGTGTAGAACGCATTGCCATTGCTGCTTTGAAACAGTCTGTGCAGTATTACCTACCCAAAATCAACGAACTACGCAGCTTCGAATCGCTGCTCGAAAGCGCCCTGCCAACCTCAGAAAAGTACATAGCCTATACCCAAGAAGATGTACGGACGAACCACCTAGCCGATTTGCTTACTCAGCAGCAGTCGTACTTAGTGCTGATCGGCCCGGAAGGGGGCTTTCATGAAGAGGAAGTAGCACTGGCACAATCGAAGGGGTTTCGATCCATTAGTTTAGGGCATACTCGCCTACGCACAGAAACCGCCGCCTTAGCCACAGTACACATGCTAAACCTGCTTAATCGGTAAGTTTCTTTCCATTCTTTTAACAAGCAAACATTGGATAGCTCCATGGTTTTGTTTTAGATTATATATTTGTGATTACCACCTTAAACTGAAAATAGATTCATGAAAAAGCTATGGGTTGTTAGTGCATTGTTTTTGATAAGCTTCACCACACTGGCACAAAATAACGGAATTCGGATTGCCAAGCTTAAATACAATGGAGGAGGCGATTGGTATGCCAACAAAACATCTCTCCCAAATCTTATTGAGTTTTGTAACCAAAATTTAGGAACCAACATTGACCTTGAAGAGGAAATTGTAGAAGTGGGTAGTGTAGAACTTTTTGCCTATCCTTTTGTACACATGACCGGCCACGGAAATGTAGTATTTTCCCCGGAAGAAGCCGAGAACCTTCGAAAATATCTTATATCAGGAGGGTTTCTGCATATCGACGACAACTACGGAATGGATCAATTCATACGCGTAGAAATGAAAAAAGTATTCCCTGAGCTATCGTTTGTAGAACTCCCCTTCACCCACCCGATATACCGCCAGAAATACGATTTCAACAACGGACTCCCAAAGGTGCATGAGCATGATGGTAAACCGCCACAAGGCTTTGGCATTATCTATCAAGGCCGCCTTGTGTGTTTCTACACCTACGAATGCGACCTTGGGAATGGATGGGAAGACCAAAGCATTTATAATGACTCCGAAGAAGTGCGCCAGCAAGCCCTCCGCATGGGAGCCAATATCATTGCATACGCATTAATTCATTATTAAATTTTAGAGATAGTAATACTTTCTTTGGGATAGAACTCCCCAATTTTCCCACGTAGCGACTCAAAAAACGTTTGGAGTGGCTGGTTTTCTGTAATTTCGACGAACGCAACGCGTAATTGCCTTATTATGGATAACACAAGAAATATTCAAGCACTCCAAAAATCAATTTTATTTCAGAATTTAAGCGAAGAAGCGCTCGCATCCATTGCTACTAAAGTAAAGTTTCGGCAGTTTTTCCCCGAAGAAACTATTGTATGGCAGGGCAAACCTAGCGATGCGTTGTTTTTAATAGTAAACGGCATTGTTACGGTTAAAAAAATTGTGGGTACAGGCAAACCGCATATCCTTGCTTACCTGATGCCGGGGCTCACTTTTGGAGAACTCGGCATTTTAGAAAACCAACCCCGATCTGCCACCGTTTCGGCACTTAGCGATGTAGACGTGTTGGTAATCAGTCGAAAAGTATTTTTAGAAATTTTGCACCAGTACCCCTCAGTGGCTGTAGAATTGGCAAAAATGCTAGGGCGCTACCTCGTAGAGACTTCGCGCCGCCAAAGCTTAGGGAACCGCGATGCACGCTTAGTGATTTTTTTCAACTTTGCGGGTGCTGTGGGCGCTACTACCCTTGGCGGCATCTTAGCGGCACTTTTAGCAAGCAAAACGCAGAAATCTACCGTATATGTAGAGTACCCCAACCCTCAAGGGGTTATTACCGACTTACAGATTAAAAAGAATATCGGTACGTTTCGGCACCCAGCAGGGTTTGATATTTTGCTCTCTCACCACGAAGAAGACATACCCGTAGCAGCTCGCACCGCACTCATGCTCGATCAAATCTTAAATCAATACAGCAATATTGTCATCAGCGTTCCTCCCCTACTCGATGAAACCATCCGTATGATACTCGACTATACCAAACAAATCATCTTGATTTGCCCTCCGACCAAAGAAGCATGGCAAAAAGCTGAGAAGTTTCAACAAGATTTGAAAAAGTTAATCAGACCCTCTGAAACTACGGTATTCACGGTAATTAACCGAAATAAACCCGACTACGCCTCATTGTATTTAGATAGCGAATACGATTTTGACATTCCTTATTTCGATGACTTCCCCAAACTCAAAGAACTGGAAACGCAAGAAGATAAGATTCCCGAAAAAGTGCTGGAAATCATCGAGACTTGCATCGACCGCTTGGAACGCACTAATCAACTCAGCGTTTTTATCCCTACTACTACCGATACCAACCAAACCACTGACACTTCCGATTACGTACAGAAAACGCTTGCTTTTTTGGGCGAACGCTTCGGAGGGGCAACCTGCAAAGAAGCCCAAGGGGTTTGGAATAGCGAACATGCCGGGCTAGTTGGCGAAAAAGTATACATTGTGCATACCTATGCCACACAAAACGATTTAAATCGCTATCTCGACGAAGTCGTAGTATTTATCGAAACACTCAAAAAAGAATTGCGCCAAGAAGCTATGGCTCTTGAGGTGAATCAAAAGCTCACGCTCATCTAAAAAATAAGAGGCTGTTCCAGAGGAAGAAATGCCCTGCTGAAGCGTTTATCCTATTCTACTTACCTGCAACCAACCAACAACAAACTCAAGCATAAGTAAGCAGAACTGATACTTTTGAAAACAGCCTCTCATACAATCAACCATTTATTTACCGTATTTCCCTCGCTTATCCAACGGTTACTTGAATAGCGTCGGAAGTATTATCAAACACGGTAGCTAACACAGTTTCGGAGTCGGCGTAGTTTTCTTTACCTAGAGGGTCAAAACTTGAAATAGGCTTTAATAACTGAATTTCTTCTTCGTGCAGTTCAAACTTGGTTTGGTTCGCATTGATTGAATCGGCTCCGGCAAACCCATGTAGCACCAGTTTGATTTTAGTGAACTTAGAAGGATAGCTTCCTTCAACAGCACCAATGGTTAACTGATTGCCTGCATAGGTAATCGTCCGTTTATAAAATACGCCTTCTTCGTGGGTGTAGGTATCGCCATCATCTTCGTAGTATACAAAGGTATTTTCGTTGGCACCTTTATATACGTGCAGTTGCAGTACCCCATCAGTCGGAGCTTGTGTATGCGGTATGGGCGATTGCATCGGGATAATACTGCTTGCCTTTACAAAAACAGGCAGTTTTTCTTTAGGAGCGTCTACAAAGTGCTCTTGTTGCCCCGCATAAATTTCCCCCGAATAGAAGAAGTACCAATCACCTTCGGGTAAGTACACTTTGGCGATGTCTTTTGTACTTTCAATTGGGCAAACAAGAAGCCCAGGGCCAAAGTAATATTGGTTTTCGAAACGAGTATCGTACACATTATCATCGTGGGTGTGGTCAATCGCCAACGTACGCACTACAGGCATACCCGTCTGCGAAGCTTCATAGAAAGCTGCGTAGATATACGGCATTAAATTGTAACGCAATTCAATATAATTGCGCGAAATATCTTCTACCTCTTCGCCAAATGCCCACGGTTCTGCATCGCGCGAGTTTACCATAGAGTGCCCACGGAAGAATGGAGCGAAGGCTCCTATGGAAATCCAACGAGCGAAAAGGGCTACGGAGGCATCGCCTGCAAAGCCGCCTACATCGTAGCCGGCATAGGCTACACCCGAAATTCCTAAACTGTTAAGCAGACGTACCCCGAGCAGCATGTGGTCATCTTCTGCAATATTATCGCCGGTCCACATGGCAGAGTAGCGCTGTACCCCGGCAAATGCCGAGCGTGTTAAAATAAATGGGCGGCGTCCCATGAGCTGGCGCGTTCCTTCGTAAGTGCTGCGTGCCATTTGCATCCCGTAAAGGTTTCGTGCCCGTTGTGCCGTTCCCTTTTCACCTTCCATTTCGAACTCAATCAGATTAGGCAACCGGTGCCCCCACGTAGCGATCTCGTTCATATCGTTCCAAAACCCTTCAATGCCCTCTTCCACATATTCTTTGAAAGAAGCACCCCACCATTCGCGTGCTTTGGGGTTGGTAAAATCGGGGAAGTGGCATTTGCCCGGCCATACTTCGCCGGTGTAATTTTGTCCATCAGGATATTTCACAAACAGCCCATCTTTTTCGGCTTCTTCGTAAGGCCAATAGCCTTCCACAGGCTTAATGCCAGGGTCTACAATTACAACTACATGGAACCCTTGTTCTTTCAATTCTTCAATCATCCCTTTCGGGTCGGGGAATCGTTCTTTATCCCAAGTAAAGATTTTGTACCCATCCATATAGTGGATATCAAGCGTAATCACATCGGCTGGAATATTTTTATCGCGAAATGTACGCGCTACGTTTTTCACTTCGTGGTCTGGGTAATAGCTATAACGGCACTGTTGGTATCCTAAACTCCACAGAGGGGGCATCGTGATTCGCCCTGTTAAATGGGTATATGCGTTTAGAATACCCGCTACGTTAGTATCGTAGATAAAATAATAGTTCATCTCGCCATCGTTGGCACCAAAACTCGAAAAGCGATCGTTGGAAGCTCCAAAATTAAAATGGGATTGATACGAGTTATCGAAGTAAATGCCATAAGCCACTTTGTGATGGACTCCAAGATAAAATGGAATTGATGAGTAAATGGGGTCGCCATTGGTAGGATAGGCAAAGTAATCGGTATTCCAATGGGTATATCCATTTCCTTTCCGATCGAGGGGGCCGGTTTTCTCACCCAGTCCAATGAACCGCTCGCCTTCTTGCATTTTTTTATAGGTAGTAACCTCCGTGCCAATCCACGAAGTACCAAACGAAGGCTCATCTTCGTTGATTATGTCGCCCTCTTTGGTCAGAAAGCGAAATCGTACAGGCGACTTCTGTATATGTAAGTTGGTAAGTGCCGTGCTAATGCGTATCTGTTCTTCATCGGCGGTAATATCAAACTGTGTTTCCTTTGGCTCCGCAACTACTGTGTAGGTGAAATCATCAAAAGTATCGTGTTGTGTTATATGTACACGGATAATAGCGTCGCTATACACTACTACTTTAAACTGTCCATTATCGGTTATGCCATGAATCCCTTGTGCCGACTGTGAAAACGATTGCAAACTCCCCAAGCTTTGGTTGAGTTTGTTGTGTGTACTTCTTTCATTCATATTCCTAAGCCCATATTATGTTTGATAATAAAAATCCGTTTTAGTCATTGAAGATAACGCACGGTTCACAAACCTGAAAATTATAGCGAACAAACTCGGGTGGAAGCCTCCGAAAAAGGCAACTCAAACGGTTGCGGTATTTTTAACATTGTAATGCTTGGGATCTTGGTTAGCAACCGATTTCGCTTTTCTGATAAAAGAATTCATTACTTTCACATCAAAAATTGAGTATTTTTGCAAAGTCGGTTTCACTGGCTCAGCGTAAGCGACTGCGCAAATCTTTCAAAGAATGTACGAAAACGAGGAAAACATACTATCGCGCTCCAAAGCAATCTTAGAAAAACGAGATATAGAACCCTCTGCCTTGTTTGAAGAGTATGCCTTATTGCTCAATGCGTACGAAAACCTACTGTCAGACACACAATTTATTACCAAAGTAAGCGATCGGCTACAACGAAAGCTCAACACCATTAACGATGACCTCCTCAACCAAACCTTGCAGCTCGAAAATGCCCAAGAGGTAATCATGAAACAAAATGAAGAGCTGAAGGCATCGAAGGAAAATTTGGAAAATATGGTGAAAGATCGCACCAAGGAACTCAAAGAAGCTTACGACGACCTGCTGATGGCAAACAGTGAGCTGAATAACTTTGCGTACCGTGCGCATCATGATTTAAAAGGGCCTATCGCTCGAATTTTAGGGCTGTGCTATGTTGCCCTCCGCGATATTGAAGAGAAAAAAGCCATTGATTACTTTCAGTTTGTGTACAACAATGCTGAAAACATGCAGGAAGTGATGCGACGCCTACTTTCCATTAACCGACTGCGTGAAACGGAAGTGGTAAAGACCCAATTTCAGCTACAAACTGTGATTGAGCATGTAGAGAAAACTTTTGAGCCTATTACCAAGAACGACGATGTAGATGTTACCTACAAGTACAAACCATTTTTGCTATACACCGACCCTGATTTTTTAACTGAGTTAGTAAGCAATATGTTAGAGTACGCTTTGCGCAATAGTACCACTCCGCAAGCAGCCAATAGCGAACAGCGTAACTCTATTATCAAGTTTAACTTCATAGAGCAAAATGGCAATTTACAGGTATATATTTCGCACAATGGAAAAAAAATCCCTGAGCGATTAAGCAAAGAGATTTTTGAGCTATTTCACCGAACTAACAACCACCCCCAACACACCGGAACTGAGCTTTATACAGCGAATTTAGCGGTGCGCAAGCTCAATGGTACACTCGACTTGATATCTTCTTCAAAAGAAGAAACCGTATTCAGCATTTTTTTACCCAGAGTTGTTCAATAGAACCAATAGTTTGCTATTCTGCAGGTGTAAGGGTATAGCTGTAACTTTCCATAATCAAATTGGCTAGCAGGCTTTTACAAGCTTTTTCTACCAACTCGTTAGCAGCTTCTTGGTTAGCCGCTTCGACTTCAAGAGTAATGTGCTTGCCAATCCGTACATCCGACATCTGGTCGATTCCTAAGTTATGCAACCCAAGTTGTACTGCCTTGCCTTGCGGATCGAGTAACTCTTTTAAAGGCATAATATCAATTTCAGCGATGAATTTCATGAGGATTCGATTTTTTTCGTTTTGGTAAGAACTACTGCAATTTTAGGATATTCCCCGTGAAAGAAAGCAGAATGTACCAAAAAATAAGAACAGGAATGCCGGCTACCTGCATCAGTACAATAAACCAAGGCGCCGTGGCGAGCAAAACATAACGCAGCTGGTTGCCTTCCCACTGAAACGACTTAAATTTAAGAGCTAGCAGGGGTATGTTTGAAACCATCAGCCCCGATAATATAAAGGCACAAGCCAACAGTGCTTCAGGCTTTGCCACCCATGCTGCCCATAAACTATCTGGTTGCTGCGCTATAAAAGGCAGACTGCCTAAGAATAAGGCTACTGCAGGAGTAGGCACTCCCAAAAACTGATCGGTTTGGTTGGTGTCGATGTTAAATTTTGCCAAGCGCCATGCGGCTGCTAAAGGTAGTATCCATGCCATATGGGGCACCCAAAACAGCAGGCTTGCTTTTGCCAAAAGTTGATAGCAGATTACACCGGGTAACACCCCGAAGGTAATCATATCGGCGAGGGAGTCAAGCTGTTTGCCTAAAGGCGAACTTACTTTGAGCAGGCGAGCAGCAAAGCCATCAAAGAAATCGAAAAAGGCTCCCAACAAAATGAAGGCACTCGCTGTGGTGAGTGCCCCTGTATAACTTTGTTGTATTCCTAAACAGCCACATAACACATTGCCAAGGGTAAGGGCATTTGGAATATTTTGCTTTAACTTAGAAATCATGTCCAATGGTTAAATAAAAGCGAGCAGGCGAACGCTCTTTATCTTCAATACCCCAAGCTACATCAAACTTGGTGTAATACCCTAATAACATTGTTCTTGTGCCAAAACCATATCCTATTAAAAATGGATTTTTAAAGTTTGAGACTTCGGCAGTGAACGCTCCATCTCGCACGATTTCTGTGTTCAGAGCGTTTTCGCGATTAAACGGACTAAGCCCTGTCCACGAAGAACCAATATCAGTAAAAGCAATTAGCTGTAGGTTTCGGAAGAAATTAGAGGTAATGGTCTTTCGGTAAAAGTATTTAAGCACCGGAAAGCGCAATTCAGCATTAAAAAGCATGTAGTTTTGTCCGTACCACTTATTCAGTTCAAAACCGCGCAGATTGGTAACAAATTGGCTAAATAGCAGGTCGGTCATGTCTTGGTTACCATTTTCGCGAATTTGCAGTGGGTTATCTTGCCCTTCTTCATTGAGCTCGTAGAACACCCAGTTGTTCATTCCCCCTAAGAAATAGTTTTTCTTGGCTTTCCCAATAAACTGCCCATAGCTAAAGCGCGTTGCCAAAATAAGCGAGCGGTGCAAACGCTGATAGTGGCGGGCATCAATCATGAAATTACCGAAATTTTTGTTCCCATCCGAAAGCCCATAGTACTGCTGTAGTAATACTTTTGCGCGTGTCCCTTCCATCATGTTTACGCCGGTTACAATGCTATTATCAAATACAAACTCCGCGTTAAAACCGCCATAATTTACTACAACATCGTTATCGTTAAGGGCTGCTAACGAAGTATTAGTAAAACGTGTAGAAGCATAAAACGGCTCGATACTCACTCGACTGGTGATATTGAACGGATAAGAGGCCGAAAGTTTTATTACGTTCATGCTATACTCGTGGTTAATCACCTCGGTAACTAGCTCGAGGTTGTGGCGTTCGAAGCGAGCACGGAAATCAACCCGGTGTTTGAGGTATTCGTACTCTGCGAAAAAGTTGCTGTTATTCAGGTTGGTAAGCCCAAAAAGCCCGGCATTGATTTTATGATTTTCCAAAAGGTCGGTCATATCCACTTCAAACAAAATTCCCCAACTACGCAATGGGTCAATCAGCAATGAGGTAACGAAGTTATCGGCAGTAAAACGGTTTTCGTACGGTGCCGATTTGCTCAGCTGCAGGGGTTTGTCTTTATCTTGCTCATTAATTTCATCCATTTTTGCCTTAAAGCGTTCTAAGAAGCTATTTTTTCGGCTTTCATCTTCGGCTACCGAGTTGAACTGGTAATTATCGGTATCTACCTCATCGGCGGGGAGTTCAGGGGTACGAACCACCTCAGTAGGTTCCTCCTCGGCAGGTTGTTGCTCTTTTGGAGTCGTATTGCGCTTCTGCAACTCTCGTTGTTGCTTTAATAGTTGCAGCATGCGAAGGTCAATTAATTGTTGGCGAGGAGTTTTCCCTGTAAATCGGCTCTTTTCAAAGTCGTATTTTTTTATGTGATAGATGAACTCTTTGCCAGCTTTGCCTGCAATTACAAACATACCGTCTTCGGTAAATGCAATATTTTTAATGCCTTGCTGATAGTTCGATATTTGGGTAGTGATGCTATCGGCTAAGTTCGTTTTAAATAGGTTGAAAACGCCACGCCGGTCGCTTAGAAAAAACACTTCCTCTTCTGTAATAGGAAATGGACGAAGATCAGTATTAAGGGTTTTGGATAACGGTATGAGCAGGCTTGGATTGTCGGATGGCATCATAAAAAGATTGAAGCTCTGCAAGGCTAATGTTTGGTTATTCAAAGCAGTTGCAAGGGTATCAGCTCGGTTAGAACTGAACACAATGCGATTGCCACTAGGCATGAAGTGCGGGTGGATATCATCGTAAGTGTCGTCGGTCAGTTGGGTAAGCCGATTGGTTGAAAAGTTATACAAAAAGATATCGTTTTGCCCTCTGCGAGAACCGCTCAGTACCATTTGGTTGCCATCGTCAGAAATATCAAAATGTGTGATATGCGTAAAGTTTTCAAAGGGCTTGCGCGTTTTTTTTCCGGTTTCTACATCAATTTCCCAAAAAGTGAGCACTCCTTGTTTCGGGGCGATGATCCCTAATTTTTTAGGGGAAATCCAATCAATCAAAGGGATATCATAATTCACTTCTTGGCTAATCACTCGGTATCCGCCTTTGAGCACTACTTGATCTTTTTCATCATCTTTTAAAGAACGAACCACTACGTGAAAACGCCCTCGTTGGTTTTCGGTGAATGCCAAATATCGCTCGCCCGGGCTTACGCTGATTGCACTAAGCACATTTTCTTTCTTATTCTCATACACCAAAGATTTTTCGGGCAAAGGCTCATAGGCTTGCTTCACTAAATTTGCCTGCTTTTGATAGTAATTTTCCCACTCGCGCAAAAACTGGTCGTAGGCAATGCCTAAGGTGTTCTGTATGCTGGTTTGCTCGTTGCGGACAATGCGCGTGTAATTCAAAATGTGCCCAATATTTACTTTTCCATAGCGCTCGGCAATGTAGTTCCAGATACTCTGCCCCACCCAACGGGCTTCTTCATCGGTCAGATTTTCAGGCTTGCGGAGCTTTTTACTCCCTACCATGCTACGCATATAGTCGTCCATGCTGGTATCCCAACCATAAGCAATGTAGTCGGCTGCGCCTGCCATAAACCAATCGGGCAAATTGAGCAGGTAGTTGCTCTGTAAAATTTCTTTCAAATTGCCTCCGTACATCATTTCAAAAATGAGCATATCGGCAAGGCTTCGAGAAAGTTCTTGCCGAAAAGCAAACTGGTTTCCTTGGAAGGCAACCTCTACTTCGGAGCGTACAAAATTAGTCTGTCCACCCACTTCGTAACCTTGGTGTTTTACCCCAATATTACTTTGCAGCAAATCGTTCACCGAGTTATAAATAAATACCTTGATTTTATTGTAAGGCGAAAAGCTCACTATATCGGTAATACGGCTAAAGTCGTCTTCAGCGAATTGAGCCGCCACTTTTGCGATTTCGTAGCCGTCGTCGTAATAATAGAAATCAAAATTGGCAGTACTCACAAAGCGCCAATCGAACCGTTTATGCTGTACGCGGTTCTTACCAAAGCGGTCGTTGTTCTGAAACTGTGCTTGAGCAGTAAAAGAAGCTAACAACAGCAAGCATGCTGCCCAAAAAGCAAAAGAATATTTCGTAGAGTTCATAGCGTAGGTTTTCTAGTAATGGATTTGCAACGACTGCACAAAAAGACACAATTTCCCCTAATGCTATCGGCGCGTTTTTGTAGGTTGTATAGCAATTTCCACGAAAAACAGTGTGCCTTTTTTTAGGAAGATTTTTATGCCGTTGGTTTTTCAGGCAATCCTTAGCGATAGTGTATAAATATATGGATTTACCTTCACTTTTAAAGTGATTCAACACGAAGCCATATATTTCCTTTTAAACACCTTGCATAAGACAGATGCTGCTCGTGTATTGCTATTTTATGTTAATTTTCAGGAGTGCTATTCATCACTTCTTCGAGCAGGGTGGCAGTTTCGAGTAGAAAATCTTCGTTTCCGGGACGAGCACTCAGCATGATAGAAGCAGGAAAACCAGTAGCTGAATCGCGAAAACGCCAAGCCGGCACGGTTACCGAAGGTAAATCCAATACATTCGTGAAAATCATGGGAGTGAACAAACGGGGGATGCCGCTGAAGAAATCGTGCCTTGCGGCTGCTCCGTGTTTTAAGGCTACATCGCCTGAAGTGGGCAACAACAAAATGCCATCGTTACCCAAAAGCTCGGTGTATTTGGCGCGAAGCCCTTCTACTTTCTGTTGTTCGGCGAGTGCTTGCTTTGCCGAAGGGTTTAGCAACGGAACGCCCAACAAGGCATAATACAACGAGGACCACACCAAAGGTTCGCCTTTTAGTTGGCGGAGCGTTTCGCCTAATAAAGTAAATTGCTTTCCTTCGGGAGTTAACGGTGTGGGGCGGTCGGTTCTGCCAAATGTATTCCGCATCAGAATTCGCAAAAAAGCAAGGTAAATACTAGGTACCTCGTCGACCCGAGTGGCAACTTTGGTAAATCCGTTCGAAGCCAAATGTGCTGCAGCACTATCGAGTGCTTGCGCTATATTTTTTCTTCGCACGGTCATCATAAATTTTTCGGGTACAAGCAAACGCCCTCCTTCTCCTATGCGGCGATTTATAGGAAAAGGGTTCCCTGCCATAATCTCGGTAGCTAGGCGAGCATCGGCAACGGTTTGGGTAATAGTGCCTACGGAAATCATAGAGTATAAAAAGCTTTCTGAAGAAATTTCAGGGTAGACTCCTGTTTTATCCAACGTTTCGGAAGTAGGTTTAAAGCCCACCAAACCGCAACAATGTGCAGGGTAACGTACCGAGCCACCCAAATCGGTACCGATCCCTATGGTTGCCCCTCCTGTAGCAACCAATGCTGCCTCGCCCCCTGAAGAGCCTCCGGGAATCCTGTCGGGGTCGTAGGGGTTATTGGTTCTGCCAAAGCGCAGGTTTTGCGTTTCGTGCGACATACTAAACTCTGGAACGTTGCCTTTTGCAACTACTATGGCGCCAGCGGCTTTTAACCGTTGTACCACGGTGGCATCTTCAGAAGGGGTGTGTTGAGTGTAGATGAACGACCCTGCCGTTACAGGAGTACCTGCCGTAGCAATCACTTCTTTTATACTAAGAGGAATGCCTGCTAATTTACCTTGCCGGATTTGTGCTATGGCCGCTTTAGCTTCTTCTGCAAACGTATGTACTGCTGCATTTAAACGAGGGTGGTGGTTTTCAATGCGATCAAGGCAAGCGTTGAGGTGCTCTTGGGGAGATACCTCTCCGCGATCAAAAGCTTGCCTTAGCTTATGTGCATCGGGAAATCGAAGTCGATTAAACGCTGAAGGCGCACGTACCGTTGTATGGTTAGAATGTGTATCTTTCTGCATGTTTTGTAACTTTCATAAACGTGAATGGAACACAAGGTAACAACATCCTGATAATCTGTTCCTTAAACTATTAAATTCCTTCTCATGATGCCTTTCAATTTTCGAAACCTGATTACCATTTTATTCGCTATGGTGCTGGGGACTTCGCTCACTTTTGGGCAGGCTCCTCTCTCTACATCATCTAAAAAAGCTGAAAAATTGTTTTGGAAAGCGCAACAAGAACGGCGTGCCCGCGATTTCCCTGCAGCGATTGCGAGTTTAGAAAAAGCCCTTGAAATTGATGAAGACTTTGTAGAAGCGCACCATCTTATGGGAGCGCTTTTACTCGTATACGGCAAAAACGATCGAGCTGCCGAGCACTTCCGAGCTGCTTTGGAAAAAGCCCCTAATAACCCTGAATTTTTAGGCTTGTACCCTATTGTTACCGATTTAGCCATCCGCGATGGAAACTACGAGGAAGCTCAAAAATACGGTAAAAAATTCCTTTCGTTAAACCCTAATACAGCCCGCTATCAAAAGCATATTACAGCAGTAGAACAAATTTTACGCACCTGCGAATATGCCCTCAACGGGATGAAAACACCGATAGAATTTAACCCAACGCCACTTAACGAAGAAGTCAACCGGTTTGAACAACAATACTTTCCGGTACTCACTGCCGACCAACAAACGCTCATTTATACTGCTCGCCTTAACAATACAAGCGACGAAAGCATGTATCAAAGTATTAAAGTGGATGGCGAATGGCAACAACCTGAGTACCTCACCAGTATCAATACGCATTTCAACGAAGGTACTTGTAGCATTTCGGCAGATGGGCGCTTTCTCATATTCACAGCGTGCGATCAGTTCAACAATCCACGCCGCAGAGTGCCAGGGGCTTGGCCTGTGTACGGCTCTTGCGATTTGTTTATGGCGCGCAAAGTAGGCGGCGAGTGGGAAAAGCCTGAAAATTTGGGCGAAGTAGTGAATACTCGGCATTGGGAGTCGCAACCGAGCCTTTCGGCAGATGGCCGCACACTGTTTTTCGTTTCAGACCGGCCGGGAGGGCTTGGCGGAAAGGATATTTGGATTACCCGCCGCGACTCAAGCAACCAATGGACGACGCCCATCAACTTAGGAGCTCCTGTGAACTCATGGGCCGATGACATCTCCCCATTTATCCATGTAAATGGGCAAACCCTGTTTTTTGCCTCCGATGGGCATCCCGGCTACGGTGGGCTAGACTTATTCCGCTCCGAGCGCAAAGGCGATGCTTTTTCTGACCCCGAAAACTTAGGGTATCCTATCAATACACATCGAGATCAGGTCTCCCTTTTCATCACTGCCGATGGCCTAAAAGGATACTACTCTGATGAAGTACGGAAAGATGAACGCACCATACTTAGCAAGTTGCAAGTGTTCGATATCCCCGAAGCTCTCCGCCTTAAAAACAAAAGCGATTTTGTGAAAGGTGTAGTTTATGATGCAAAAACCAAAGAAAAGTTAGAAGCCAACATCGATTTGGTAAACCTTGCCAACGAGCAAGTGGTATCCTCGGTTACTTCAGATGCCAAATATGGCAACTATCTGATTGTACTCACCCAAGGCGCCGAATATGCGCTTTATGTAAACAAAAAAGGATATTTATTCCAAAGCCGTTCATTTGACTACACGCAAATTGATGCGCTAGACTCGGTAACGGTAGATATTTACTTAGAGCCTATTGCCTCAGGCTCTACCATTACCCTAAACAATATTTTCTTTGAGTCGGGCTCATATGCACTGCTCGATAAATCGCAGACTGAACTGAATAAGCTAGTGGGTTTCATGAAAGAAAATCCTGAAATGAAAATAGAAATTGCCGGCCATACCGACGATGTTGGCTCCGATTCCGATAACCTGACCCTCTCAAAAAACCGTGCGAAAGCAGTGGTAGAATACCTTACCGAAAACGGGATTTCTAAAGAGCGTATGCAATCGGAAGGATATGGAGAAACGCAGCCCATAGTACCAAATACTTCGGATGCCAACCGAGCCAAAAACCGACGTATCGATTTCAAAATTCTGTAACTTAATACGCTTTTACCTTTTCGGGAGCTGCTACCGAAGAAGGGTTCCGTTTGGGCAGTGTAATGGTAAATACGCTGCCTTCTCGGCGCTTACTTTCTACGGTGATGGTTCCTTTATTTTGCTCGATAAACTCTTTGCAAAGCAATAGTCCCAAGCCAGTACCTTTCTCGTTGGCAGTACCACGAGTAGTGATATGAGCTTGGGCATCAAACAAATGAGGCAGTACTTCTTCAGGGATGCCCATGCCTTGGTCGCGTACCGAGATTGAAACTTTCCCCTTGTGTTCCTTAGCTGTGATAGTTATTTCGCTCTTTTCGTACGAAAATTTTAGCGCATTGGAAAGTAAGTTTCTCAACACAAAATCGAGGACGTCGGCATCTGCCCAAAGGGTAAGAGTTTCAGGCATTTCTACCACAAAACTAATTTGCTTTTTCTCGGCTTTGGGTAGTAGCAACTCTATATTCTGTTGTAAAACCGGATACACCTGAAGTTGGGCAGGTTTTATTTGAATGTGCCCTGTTTGCGACCGCGACCATGCCAGCAAGTTTTCGAGCAAAGTAGAAAGCGAATCGGTAGTAGTCTGCATTTTTTGCGCGAAGGCAATGGTTTCTTCTTTTGAAAAGCTCTCGTTGTACTGAATGAACATTCTCAAGAAGGCAGTTAAGGAGGCAATCGGCCCTTTCAAATCGTGGGCAATAATAGAAAAGAACTTGTTTTTCACGGAAAGAGCGGCTTGCAATTGGCTTTCCGATTCCGATAGCATTTCGTTCATGCGGACGAGCTCTTCGTTTTGTGTACTCAGCAACTCGTTGTTGGTGCTAATTTGCCCTATCTGATCTTCGATGGTGGCAATCAAACGGCGGAAAGCTTTTTGTAGCTCATGGATTTCCGAAGAACTGTAGCTGCTCAACACACCGGCAGCAGCAAATTGTTCTTCTAGGGGCTTTTGCATTTGAACTTGAAGGTGTTTCACAGGCCTTGCTAGCAACCGTGCAATGATGTAACTCATCAGTATGCCTAGCAACACACAGATGAACACGGAAAACCCAAAATTAAAGTAAATTGTGTTTGCCAACTCTTCGGTTTTTTGCCGTGTGTTAAACCGGATTTCGTCGAGCGTATGTTGCAAATCGTTTTGGCAAACCGATAGGGCTAGCATTAAGCCGCTGTATTTATCGCCAATGTCCTGTTCTATTTCATAAATTTCATTAAAGTACTTAGTGTAGGCAAGCAGCTGTTCCTTAGCGTAATCTCTTCGTTGGGAAACCGGCTGTTGGTCTAATTTCGATAAAATAAGTTGGCTTCGATTATTCAGTTTTTGCACATAGGTGGAGTCATCGCGCAGGAAGTAGTCTTTTTCGTGGCGTCGAAGAAACAGTAAGTCTTCTAAAGGGATTTGCTTTGTATAGTTTTCCAACTCGTGGGCATAAGTGCGCATAGTACCCTCCAAGCCGTAATCTTTAAAACCCCGCTCCCACTTTTTTTCTAAAATAATCCCGAACACACTATCGTATGTAGCTATTTGCAGTGCTACGCTTGTAATGAGTGAGTCGATAGTGGCATCATAAACAAGATTAAATGATTGGTTATGGCTTGCCAAGTGTTCGGTAAGCGAACTGTGGTAAAGTTGGTGTTCGGAAAGAAGGGAAGAACCACGTTGTTTGTAAAATGCAGAGTCGATGGCATCTTCGGTAAGAATGCGCTTATCAATATAAATGAGGGTGAGAATTTCGCGGTTCATCCGCTCGATACTTTCTTTAAAAGTCCCGACTTCTTCAAGTTTACGGAGGTTTCGGTATGAAAAATACACCAAACCTCCCACTATCAGCGATAATGAAATAAACCCTACTAATATTTGGTTTTGGATGGTGTTGAGTTTGCTAAGCAACATGCCGAAGCCCGTAAAGAGAGTAGTTAAAACAGTTCAAACTAGATTAGAGAATAACTATATACTATTACTCCACAACAAAACTAATCACATTAAAACTCGTTAACACTGTTTTTTTTATTATGTTTTGATGAAAGTTGCATCAATGCCCCGTTACATTGGTCTGACTTTCCCAGATTCAATCAGTTTTTGCAGCAAAGCTCCCAACGTCTCTTCGCGATGGATAACTCTTTCGTACACAAACAAATCGGTTAAGTACTTCACCTTCGGATTGTTTCGATTGAGCTGCCATAAATTTTCAGTCAAAAAGAAAGGAGGTGCTTCCTTGCGCACTAAGCTCCACTGATACACTTGTTCATCGGGGAGATACTCTAACAAAGAGCTGTACTTATCCCCTTCTTGTAAGAAAAAGAGCATCGCTCCTCGTAACATACCTTCATACCCTGAAGACTCTTCCATAATCGAAGTAATGGTAAATAGAGGATTCATCCACTTACGGAACGGAACGCTTAGTTGATTCAATCGGCGTTCAATGGCATGGTGTAAAGCATTGAGTTGCCTCGCGGGCGTATTTTCTCTATCTAATTTCGACTGGGGCAACCAACGCCCCTCCCAATCATAAAACTCGACATTTCCAAACGAAAGCTTATAGTCGAGCATTGAGGGTATATCGAGCAAATAACCCGGGTAGTAAAACTGCCGCTGGGTTTCTCGCATGTACTCCATTTCTTCTAACATGGTGTAAATACCTAGGCTATATTTGCTGTATTCAGGATCGAACAAGCCCATAATACTCGCAATACTGTTAGCTCCTTTATCGAAAAAACTTGTAGCAACTAGCTTATCGCCATCAAATACTTTTATCTGTAAGGTATCAAAGATGCTCCATATCGAAGACGTGTTATAGAAAAACTCACTAAGAGAGGAAAAGACAAAGCCATGAAACCGATTTTTGTGTTGTTGATATAGGGCTTCTTCACCTGTTTCGAAGAAATCGTCGCTGGGAACTACAATCTCCGTTCTGAATAATTCTCGGTTTTTCCGAAGCACTTTCCGCAACCGCTTCGATAGCGTGTGGTACCGCAAGTTTAGTCGAATGTTAATCACAGAGGCAACCTCTCCATGCCAGCTTATGATTTTGGAACGGTACAACATCTCGCCACTGCGAAACCAACCACTCGCTAAGTATTTATCAAGCCGCTTGGGCGAAAGCGAACGAGGCATGTAGTATTCTGTATCCATGAAGTGATTTTGAGGTGTTTAAGATTGAAAACGCAGAATCGGCTAGTTACGGGTAGAGGTAGTATTGCCTTGATTGTTGTTTGAATAACTCGGCTTCGCGCGTCCATAGCATTTCGATATCAGCAAATTGAAAGTTTTTCGCAAATGCCTTTCGGATGGTATCGCTCCCGCAAACGCGGTCGAACATTTTGAGGCGATTCTCCGGTTGCCCCTCAAAGGGGTTTTCAGAGGGGTAGAGTCGGTGGTTTACTTCTAATACCCGAAATTGAATTTGAGAGAGAGGAGCGGTAGTATAATCGGTAATGTGTACCTGCACGCCTTGTACTTCTTTCCCTTGGCTGGTACCATAATAGGGTTTATACGAAATCGGTCGGAAGCGCACACCCGGTAAGCCCAAAGCATTGAGTTGCTGCGCAAAGGCTTGCGGATCGGTAACCCACTCGGCAGCAAAGGTTTGGAATGGTAAGGTGTAGCCAACGCCGATGGAAAACGCTGGTAGTTCGCCCAAAATCCCCGATACTGGGTAGAAATGAGCCGAATACGCATGAGGGATATGGGGCGATGTGGGCACCCACGGCAGTCCGGTATCTTGAAACTGCATAGAACGCCGCCAGCCTTCCATGGGTACTACGGTAAGGTTGCAGGGTTTAGATGTTGCCAACATCTGTTCTTTGTTCAGCATGACTGCCAACTCGCCGCAGGTAAGCCCATACAGGTAAGGGATTGGGTATTGGCTTACAAACGAAATAAAATCGGGGGCTACCAACCCACCTTCTACCCGCTCACCGCCTAGTGGGTTGGGGCGGTCGAGCACAATTACCTCAATACCTAGTTCGGAGGCGGCTTCCATCACTAACCCCATCGTGCTGATGTAAGTGTACGAACGACAGCCAATATCTTGGATATCGTACACAAGAGTTTCCACCCCTTTGAGCATTTCGGCGGTAGGTTTACGCTGTTTGCCATAGAGCGAATATACCGGTAAGTTGGTGAGTGAATCGGTGTAGTTTTGGACATACTCGCCAGCACTGTAGTTGCCTCGCACTCCGTGTTCGGGGCCGTAAAGTGCCACTAGATTTACCTCTGCTGCTTCGTATAAAATATCGATGGTAGAATTTAGTTGGCTATCGACCCCGGTTGGGTTGGTTACCAGCCCAACGCGTTTGCCCTTTAACATCTCGAAATTGCGTTCCTTCAGTACTTCTATACCCGTTTTTACGGCAGCAGTTTGCCGCACTCCATTAGGCATGTTGGGGTTGGCACATTGCCAATACAAACCTGCCCACAGCAAAAAGAAAAGTTGATGGCGTTTCATAAAGAATGACATTTTAAAACTCTACCGTTATGACTAAAAAGCTGCCAAAATAGGAAATATACTGCAACATTCGGTCGATTTATCCGAACCAATGGTTTTTCCTTCTGAAAGGAACTGTATGTTTGTATAAGTTTTTATAAAAAAGCAAACTGTTTCTTGTGGAAACCTTCCAAACTACCATTCTTAAAGAACTGACCGAAGCCCAAACCGTTTTACAACGCTTTCTGGATAATTCGGAAAAAATAGCCGCCATTGAGCAGGCAGCACGGCTTCTTGCCCGCTCGTTTCAGCAAGGGGGAAAAGCTCTGGCGTGTGGCAATGGAGGTTCGCATTGCGATGCCATGCACTTTGCCGAGGAACTCACCGGCAGATTTCGCGATAACCGCCCTGCCTACCCTGCCATAGCTATTTCAGACCCAAGCCACCTATCGTGCGTAAGCAACGATTACGGCTACGAGTTCGTGTTTTCGCGGTATTTAGAAGCCCTCGGCAACCCGGGCGACGTCTTGCTTGCCATTAGTACTAGCGGTAATTCTGCCAATGTGCTCCGTGCTGCCGAAACAGCCCGCCAACGCCAAATGCACGTAATTGCCCTGACAGGAAAAGATGGGGGCAAGCTTGCGCCACTTGCCGATGTGGAAATTCGCGTGCCAGGCACACGCTATGCCGACCGCGTACAAGAAATACATATCAAAGTAATTCACATTCTTATTTTATTGATTGAACAACTCATGCAACCCTAGTGCTTTATGCAGTATCACCCTGATTTTGCCCTCATTTTCGATATGGACGGCGTAATTGTCGATAGCAACCCCGCCCACAAAAAAGCTCTCATCCAATTTTGCGAAAGCCATGGATTTTCGCTCACCGAAGAGGAACTCCGCGCAAAAATTTACGGCCGTACCAACCGAACTTGGCTTACTAACCTCTTTGGTGCCCTAAGCGAAGAAAAGCTCGCTGAATATACCCACGAGAAAGAATCGCTGTACCGGCGTTTGTTTAAACCCGACATTGCCCCTGTACCTGGGCTACTTACCTTCTTAGAAACTGCCCGAGCTGCTAACATCCAAATGCTCATAGGCACTTCTGCTCCTCCCGAAAATGTGCATTTCACGCTCAGCCATACACAAACGCAAGATTTTTTCTCGCATATCTTAGACGATACCTACGTAACCCACGGCAAGCCTCATCCCGAAATCTATCTGAAAGCCGTTGCCCAAACCCCTCTCCCTGCGGAGCGGTGTATTGTACTAGAAGATTCCCTTTCGGGTGTAGAAGCCGGTTTGCAGGCAAGCTGCAAAGTGATTGGCATCACCACTACTCATACCCCCGAGGAACTGAAAGATACGCACCTGGTCATTGGCGACTTCAACGAGCTGACCCTAGACCATTTGCACGATTTAGTAAACAACTAATACGATTGAGTTTCCAAAAAACCAGAGGGCTTGCTCGGAAAGATTCACTTTCTCAAATTCATATATCCATTAAATAGTGCGGCGGATGGTAAGGGAATTAGTTAAATTAGACTTACGCTACATTGTCAGATTTATCAATACTGTCAGATGAAGTAGTGGCTATTACAAATAATACCAGATGAAGTATTGACTATTACAGCTAATTAGGCATTCTAAACGAAGAAAGCCGTAGACTACACTCTTAAACCCATTACGGTGATGTCATCTCTTTGTGGCTCATTTGCTTGGTGTGCTGCAAGTGCGGCTTCCAATTTTTCCTTCTGTTCTGAAAGGGGCAAAGGCGCTATTTCGGTGAGTAGTGCTTTAAATTTACCTGAAGAAAATCTTTTCCGTCTTTCGTTGGCTTGGTCTATAAAACCGTCGGTTGCCAAATAGAGCATACTATTTTGTTTTAAGAGATATTCCTGATTAGCAAACTCAATTATATCTTCGTTGTGCTTCCCTCCAATTGATTTTCTATCGCCTTTAATTTCGTCTATTTTGCCATCGGTTACAACATACATTTTACCCTTCGCTCCGGCGAAGGTCATCTTCACTTGTTTATCTTCGGCTTTTTCAAACTTGCACAGCACCAAGTCCATGCCTTCATCGCTCAATCCTTCTTCTTGGTTTAGTTTTTTTCTAATATTTCGGTTGAGCTCTTGCAGTATAAAAGCGGGGTTGCGTTCTCCTCGTATTTCAATTATTTCAGTCAATAAATCTGAGCCTACTAACGACATAAACGCCCCTGGAACACCATGTCCGGTGCAATCGACCACTGCTGCCATCTTCATTCCTTCCTCTTCAAAAATCCAGAAGAAATCGCCGCTTACAATATCTTTTGGTTTAAAGATGGTGAAATTTTTGGGGAAAATCGCATTGCGTTTAGCCACCGTTGGGAGTATTGCCGTTTGTATCATTTGGGCGGCTTGAATACTTTCGGTTACCATTCTGTTTTTGGCGGCTAAATCTACATTTTGCTGCGCCATAGTATCTTGGGTGGTTCTTAGCTCCTCCATGTTTTGCCTCAATTCTTCTTCCGAAGCAACAAGTTCTTCGTTCTTAGAGTCAATCTCCCTTTTTTGTTCAGTAAGCTTTTTGTAGGCTTTATTTCTCTGAATAATGCTAAAAAGAATGAATATAACAAAGATAACCCCAGCAATAAAAGCATAGAAATAGTATTTTTCCGTTTTTTCTCTTTCTGCAAGTTCTTGCGCTTGTAGCTTTTTTTCTGCTTCAAAGCGTTCTAGTTCTTGCTGCTGCTTTGTGTTTTGCAGTTCTTGCTCCTTTTTTTCTATTTCTCTTTGTTGTTGTAAATCAGCTAATTCTTTTTCTTGCCTTTCCCTTTCCAAATTTTGGTTTGCCAATGCCAATGCTTGCTGTACTCGCTGTTGTTCAAGTTGCTGGTTGGCAAGCCTGCTTTCCTGTAGTTCTTTGTCTCTATTGAGTAGTTCTAACTGCCTTTGTTGCAAGGCGAGTGCTTGTTCGTTTTTTTCGGCTTCTAGCTTGGCTTGGTTTAGGGCAAGTTCTTGTTCCTTTTGTTTGGCGATGGCTTGTTTTAAAATACTTTCGTTGCGTTCGGCATCAATTTGCCTTTGTATTAAAGCACTTCTTGTTTGTTCCTCTTTCGCTTCTAATTCATCTTTTAGGGCTAAGTGCCTTTTAAAAGCATTTTGCGAGGCCTGAAAATCGCCATCGGCAGAGTAAATTTCCGAAAGTATCTTATAGCTATCGGCAAGGACCTCTTTTGCATTCACTAGCTCTGCAAGGGCGATGGCACTTTCAACTTTAGAAATTGACTGTCCCGTATTGCCGTTCACCAAATGAGTAGCAGCAGCATAGTTATTGAGGCGGGCAATCATAACCGAATCGGTTTGTGCAGTGGCAATTTTTGAGGCTTCCTCGTAATTAGTAATAGCTTCTTCGTATTTTTCTAAATAAGTATTAGCAACCCCCAAATTGATTAAAATAGCGGTTTGTTGTTTTGAAATCGGCTTCGATTTTTCTTTTTCGTACAAAGATTTATTAATTGAAAGAGCTTCATTAAAATATTGCTCTGCTTGTTTCTCATCACCCAATTTTTTTGAAAGATACCCCGCGGTATTTAAGGCTTCTGCTTTTTCTTTGAGTAGGCTATTTTCATTATAATACTTTACAATTTTTTCGTGGTAGGCAATTGCCTCATTGTAGTTTCCTTCTGCTATAAAAACTTCTACAATTTTAATTCTGGCAGGTAAACTTACTGCAAAATTGGTAAGGCTTACCACCTTTTCGTAATTAGAACGGGCTTTTTCATATTCATTTGTAGTAAAATAATTGCCCCCTAAGTGAGAGTAGCTTTCAATTTGCCCTTCTGTATCTCCTAATTTTTCCTGAATATTTACTAAGCGAACGTAGTATTCATTTGCCTTTCCGTAAGCTTGTGATTTTTCGTATTCTAAGGCAATTTGTCGCAACAAAGATGCTTTCGCTTTTTCATCATTACTCTTCTCTAAATCGTTTAATAGAGAAGTTAAATCTTGCGCTTTCAATAAAAAATTACATAAAAAGAAAGCTAAAAAAAATGCAATTTTGATAGGTGGTTTACTCATCTTATTTAGCATTACTTTAATTGATAATTCAGACCGAAAAAGTACATCGTTCTTATTGGGTCGGTGTAAAAATATTCTGCTTCCGAATCGTTACTCAAATCTCGTAAAGAAAAAAATACGGTTGCCTGTTTGTTTAAATCGTAACCCACCCTAAAGTTGGTGATTATTCTTTCTCCTGTTTCATAAAAATTACTGCCATCTCCAAGATTTCTTCTCATAATTTGATTACCCATAAAATAGGAATTGACATTCAAATTAAGTTTTCCTAATAACTTATAGTTGAGGTAGAACCCGCCGTAAAACGAGGGAGTGGCTTCGTGGTTTATTTCCGATTTGTCTTCAATGCCTGTATTAAGATTAGGGACTAAGCTAGGGTATTGATTTACAAAATCTTCGGTGGCATAAATGAAAGAGTAATTCTTCACCTTCGTATCCTGATAGGTGATGAAAGGTTTAAACCAAAGGTTTTTATGGATATAATTGATAGATAGCGTAAAGCCGGTCTGAATAGCCTCATGAGGCAAATCTTTGAAGTTTTGCCAAATTACCGCATGTGGAATTGGGGCGTTCAATTGCAGAGTAACTGAATCTTTAATGCTTGAATGTTGGTTTCTAAGTACTCCTCTGAAAGCTTCTAAATCGATTGTCAGTTTGTTTGAAAATCGTACTCTATACCCGATTTCAACAGAAGTTTGGTTAATTAAATCAATGTTTTTGTTTCCTCTAGTGATTCTAAAAGCAGGAAGATCTCCAAATTGAGTGGACACTGTAGCAGGTTCTGCAAGTGTAATTTGGGTGTCCAATAAAAACTGGCTGGCATTGGAACGAGAGATGCCTAATCTAAAAAATTGAGTTTCGGAAATAGAATAAGAAGTCGAAAACTGATAGGAATAATAATACTTATTATTCAAATTGGTAAATCGATCCGCTCTAATCGCTCCAATAATTCTGAGTTTATCGTTTAGTGCTAAATAATCGGCTCGAAATCCAAATGCAAGGTTATTGATGCTGGAAGTCTCTGTAATAATTCCGAAGGGAGGCGCAAAAGCACCTGCAAGCGCTAATGGAACTCCTGCTTCGGGAGGGAGAGAGGGGTCAAAATTTGCTAAAACGGCATTTAATGCTTTTTCTGGAGAGTCCAACACTTCTGTTTGATCAATTGGATGCCAATAACTCGCTGATCTATAACCAAAAGAAGGTGTAAGGGTTAGTCCTTTGATAAAATTGAAATCGTAAGAAGCTTCGATATCGCCAAATTCAAGTTCTTGACCGTACAAAATACCAACCGCAGCATTTTGATCGCCTTGCCGATAAGACGCTTTCAACGTGCCATTATAAATTTCAGCATTTGCATCTATATATTGAGTTTTAGATGTGAACTTGTTCAAGAAAGTATCGAAATCGGGAAAAAGTACTTTGTTAGATTGGGTGTTTTCAAGCCCTCCTCTTACTGAAAATGCAAAGTTAGTGTTGGGTGTGTAATGAATCATGGCATTTACACTTTCCTTCTTAAGGGAAACTTCGCTATCAGGATAGAAAAAATCTGCTGCTTCTTGTCCTGTCAGGATTCCCCCTAAATAGGAAATATCACTCGCAGCCGTATATTCTCTTGCCGATTTATTGTAATATAAATCGTGCGTTCTTTCTCGGTACTCTCTATTGGCAGATACCATCACGTTGAATTTGCTATTAGGTTGGTAGCCCAATGCGCCGTTCAAAATATTCGTATTGTAAGAACCAACTTGAGTATTCACAATAGCATAGGCACCATCCTCTTGTATTTCTTTTGTGATAATGTTAATTACACCTGTTACTGCGTTAGGCCCATATAACGAAGCTGCAGGCCCACGGATAACCTCAATGCGTTCCACATCGCTAATCGAAATAGGAAGAGTTTCCCAATAGGTGCTTCCCAAAACATAGTTGTAAACGGGTCTGCCGTCTATCATAACAAGTGCTAATCTGCTTACACCTGCAAGGACGTCTTCCTCAGCAATATGTGGAAGCCAGTCCATTCCCCGAAGATGAATGTTGTAAACACCGTTGGTCATTTGGCGTACAATTACTCCCGGAATGAGTCGAATTGCTTCCATAATATTAGTGGCACCAGAAGCCTTAATTTCCTCGTAAGTGAGTACCGATGCTGCTAGGGGGGCAGTAAATAGCGATTCTGCCTTTTTAGATGCCGATACAATCTCTTGGTCGAAACTTTGTTTTTTAGGGATAGATAGAATTTCATCTACCGCTAACGTATAGTTTGTTTCTTGTGCAGAAACCGACGTGCTCAGAAAAGCGATGAGTATAAAAAACAACCCAATTGATTTGTTCATATGATTAATTTATAATTACTCTTAAAGCTAATCATTCTAGCAATTTCCGTTTGCAAAACTAGCCAAACAAATGTTATACTAAAATATGACCCTCTTGCTAAGGCGCTCATTTACAAAATGTTCTTAAAGGTTTAATTGTGTTGATAAAGTCTTAATCTGACACTTTTTAGATATTAGCCGTAAAAAGCCAATTCCTAAAAATAGAGTAAGGCAAGCAATTGAAGGAGCTGTAGTCAACTATGCGATTGAGTACTAGCACTCGGCACATGGTCAACTCAGAGCAAGCAAGCAATTAAAGAAAAAGGACGTTTTTTATTTCTCCAGGAGGGATTGGTAGCATGTGGTTATGGCATGATTTACTGAAAATGAAAAAGCGTTTAAAAGCCCTTAAAGCAGGGAATGTCCATTTTTGGTGTTTACTTTGTAACGGAAAAAATTAAAAGCAAAAAAGTTACAATAATTGAAACAATTTATATTTTTTTATTAATCGTTTCAAAAATGAAACATTTTCCATACTTTTCAAGATGCGTTACTGTGAATAGGATGGAATTTATCAAGACCTGCCAATTTTTGTCTTTTACTCGCTGTAGCACCTTTCTGGACCTTCATTCCTGATGAATCCATGCAAACCCTCGTGTATCCCCACTATTATGAGGTATACCGCAACGTGCTCAAAAAAGACCCTCACCAAAGAGTAGGCGAAGATTCCGAACAAACCAATCGTATAAAACGGTAGAATAATACACTGCGGCAAAGGATATGACGACTTGTAAGTAAAACCTTGTCTGTTTCTAAATCTGAATACAAACATGAGTTATATCTTATATTTTTTTATACATCACCATAGTACACAACTCAATAGTTGACCCTACCCGCTACCGATACGCATAGTTCGCATCGGCAAGGTGTTGCAGGCGAGAGGCATCTCGGATTAGAATCGCTTTTTTATCGATGAAAACCAGACCGTCTTCGCGGAACTCCTTGAGCAATCTGCCAAGGTTTTCGCGTGCCGTCCCAATGATGTTGGCGAGGTCTTCGCGCGGCAGTGTAATGCGGGCATCCTCTAGGGTTTGTTTGGTATATTTTGCCTGTAGGATCAGCAAAAAAAGAGCGAGCCGTTCGCGGACAGGTTTTTGGGCGAGTACAGCAATGATGTTGACCATCACGCCGAACTCATGGCTCATATTCTGAATTAACGTGTCTTTCAAATGTGGAATAGTTTGCAGCAGTTCGGTGAACGCTTGCTTACCGATGAATAAAAACTCACACGGTTCTAAGGTTTCGCAAGAATCTTCGTAGGGTTCTTGGCAAAGCAGAGCGTGGTAACCCATTAAGTCGCCTTCGCTATAGATATAAAAGATTTGGTCTTTCCCGTCGATTCCTGTTTTAAAGATTTTTGTTTTCCCACGTTTTAGCAGGAATACACCACTGGGAATCCCTCCTTCGTAAAATAATAGTTTCCCTTTTTTGAAAGAAAGCTGCTCGGTTTTATCGAAAAAATCAGATTTTTCGGCATCTGTGAGCGAGTCAATAATCTTATGGCTTTCAAAAGCGAATTTGTGGATGTGCATCTTCATGTGATAAATATCATATTTTTTCGCATTTTTTCTCCTATTGATTTTTCATAGGCTTCTCTTGTTTTGCTAGTATGTTTTTTAGAAAGCGCCCCATAGTATTTTTGTGGTTAAGTCTGTTCTTAGCCGTAGCTGTTTCTGAGCATGTAATTGCCCATGTCAAACCTGTGATATGGGAAAGTACAGACTTGGAAGAAGAGCGCTTGGAAGAAGAAACCCGTACCAAAGAACTGCTTTCCGAGGTGCTTTCCGGCGGCAACGATGATGACACTCAGACTGCCTCCGCATTTTTAGCTGCCTCGCAGGCATTTGGCACAGGTTGTATTTCATCGGTTAAAGTGCTTTTAAAGGCACAAAATGCTTGGACCTGCGCTCCAAAGCGGTATTATATTATGTACTGCCAACTGAAATTCCATCTATAGTCTTTTATGAACCGTGATTGCGCCTAGAGCGTTCTGCGGCATCCTATCGCCCGATAGGCTTGCTCTCTCCTTTATTTTTTTCATTTCATAAAAGACATTAAATCCCTATGAGTTTTTCAACGATTTTGGAAAGTTTTGGGCATCCTGCGGTGATGTTCTTTTTCCTCGGCATGATTGCCATTATTGTAAAATCAGATTTAGAAATCCCTCCTCTATTCGGAAAGTTTTTGAGCCTTAATCTACTGTTTGATATCGGCATCAAAGGGAGTGAAGAATTATTCCACAATAAGTAACATTCCGGCATTCCTGATTGGGAACGACCCTCACTTATCTTCTGAATTAAAATCATATAACTATAATGAAAAAAATATTTCTCTTGTGCAGTGTTGTTCTGGCAATTTTGACTAGTTGCAATCATCAAGAACATCAAGAACACCCAATGGCAACTTTTAAGGTTACACAACCCATTCAAAAAGACACCATAATTAATCAAGAATATGTGTCCCAAATTCATGCGCATCAGCATATTGAATTGCGTGCTTTGGAAAAAGGCTACTTACAAAAAATATTTGTTGATGAAGGTCAACTCGTGAAAAAGGGACAATTATTGTTTCAAATTCAACCCAATATCTACCAAGCAGAAGCCCAAAAGGCTCAATCGGAAGTGGAGTTTGCAGAAGTAGAATATCAAAATGCTTTGGCATTAGCAGAAAAAAACATCATATCACAGAGTGAAGTAGTGTTAGCAAAGGCAAAGCTGTCGCAGGCTAAGGCTGAGTTAAGTTTGGCACAAACCCATCTTGGCTTTACAGAAATCCGTGCACCCTTTGATGGCATTGTAGGGAAGTTTGAAGACGTCCGATTAGGAAGTCTGCTCGATGAAGGGGAACTCCTGACCACGCTTTCAGACAATAGCAAAATGTGGGTCTACTTCAATGTGCCCGAAGCAGAATATCTAGACTATGCTATGCGAGAGAAGGAAGAAAACGAACATGTACATCTCCGATTAGCAAATAACAGATTATTTACAGAAGAAGGCATTATTGAAACCATTGAGTCTGATTTCAACAACAGAACAGGAAACATTGCCTTTAGAGCTACTTTCAGCAACCCAAAAAGACTGCTTCGCCATGGGCAAACGGGTTCCATACTGTGGCCGAAGGGATTTAATCAAGTAACCATGATACCGCAAAAAGCCACATTCGAAATACTGGAAAAAAAATATGTGTATGTCGTAAATGATGATGGCTGGGTGAAGTCGAGAGAAATAAAAATCGAAGACGAAATCAATCATATTTATTTGATATCTGGAGGATTGAAACCTGCTGAGAAGTTCCTTTTGGAAGGGATTAGAAAGGTGAAAAATGGTGATAAGATTCAGTTTGAATTGATTGCACCGGAAAAGGTTTTTTCAAACCTAGAACTGCACGCTGAGTAGTTTAATACACTTCTTAAAAATCAAATAATTATGTTTAAAAATATATTGAAACGGCCTGTTTTGGCCGTCGTTTTGTCTCTCATGATTGTTTTCGTGGGACTAATGGCAATTACGCAATTGCCTATTTCTCAATTTCCTCAAATTGCACCGACCACTGTAAATATATTTGTGGCGTATCCGGGCTCGAGTGCGGATGTACTTACCAAATCAACCCTTATTCCTTTGGAAACCTCCATCAATGGCGTACAAGGAATGCGTTACATTGCCTCTGACGCTACCAGTGCCGGAGAAGGAACTATTCGTGTGGTGTTTGAGCCTGGTACCGACCCCAACCAAGCGGTTGTTCGTGTAAAAACCAGGGTGGATCAAGTGATGCCCAATTTGCCTGAATTGGTTCAACGCGAAGGCGTTATCATCACACCGGTACAGCCCAGTATGCTCCTCTACGTGGATTTATATAGCAGTGAAGACGCTGATATTGATGAAAAATTTCTATACAATTTTGCTTATACGCGCATAGTTCCTGAACTCCAACGAATCAATGGTATTGCCCAGGCTAATATTTTGGGTTCTAGAAAATATGCCATGCGAGTGTGGCTCAAACCCGATAGAATGCGGGCGTATAATATTTCAGCCGAAGAAGTATTAGAAGCTATGGATGAGCAAAGTGTCATCGCACGCCCTGGCCGCTTAGGGCAAAGTTCCGGTATTCAAGCGCAAGCTTTGGAGTATGTTTTGAATTATAAAGGGCGATTTAATAAACCAGAAGAATACGAGAATATCATTATTCGCAGTAACGAAGAAGGGGAATTGATAAAACTGAAAGACATCGCCACTGTAGAATTGGGCAGTGAGTTTTTTGATATTTATTCGAATTTAGATGGCAGACCCTCATCTTCCATTGTACTCAAACAAACGCCCAGCAGTAATGGTAGTGAAGTCATTGCCCAAGTAAAGGAAAAGTTAAAAGAGCTAGAAGCCGATTTTCCCGAAGGGATTCACTATGAATACAGTTACGATGTATCTAAGTTTCTCGATGCCTCTATAGAACAAGTGGTGCATACCATACGAGATGCATTCTTTCTAGTGGCCCTGGTTGTATTTTTATTTTTGGGCGATTGGCGCTCTACCATTATTCCCATCATTGCCGTTCCTGTATCGTTGATAGGTGCCTTTTTTGTACTCCAATTGTTTGGCTTGTCCATCAATTTGATTACACTTTTTGCTTTGGTATTGGCCATTGGGGTGGTGGTAGATGATGCCATCGTGGTGGTAGAGGCCGTGCACGCCAAGATGGAAGAAGACCCGCATCTCACACCTTATAAAGCCACACAGAAAGCACTAGATGAACTCAGTGGGGCCATCATTGCTAT
>CAYMYI010000009.1:25097-58585 GCA_964394585.1 uncultured Roseobacteraceae bacterium | reverse complement strand
AGACTTAGGATCTAGCGCCGCGAGGCATGGGGGTTCGAGTCCCTCCATCCGCACACAGTAAAACTCAATCGCGAAAGATTGAGTTTTTTTTTCAGTAAGTTTCTCGTCATAAATCTTCAATGCTTTGAAAATCGACATCGAAAAAAACGACGCAACAGGGTACGCTAAACTCAGCGTTGCGGTATCGAAAGAAGACTATTACCCCGAGTTTCAGAAACAATTGAAACAGTATGGTAAAAATGTGAATTTGAAAGGGTTTCGCCCGGGAAAAGTCCCTCCAACACTTATTCGAAATATGTTCGGGAAATCTATTGTGATGGAGGTGTTCAATAAAGAAGTTTCAGACCAAATCGATGCTTTTTTGAAAGAACAAGAGGTTACCCCGCTTATCCACCCGCAGGTAAAAGGCGAGATGCTCACTCCCGAACAACTGATGCGCTTCAACGAAGAGCACCAATTTGAAATGGAAACGCTGTATGTGCCTCCAATCGAGATTGATTTAAGCACTGTTTCGGTCGATTCTTACGAGCCTGTACCTACCGATGATGACGTAGAAACCGAGCTTGACAAATTGCGTGAGCGCATGAGCGAACAGCAAGACGTAGAAGCTATTGAAATTGGCGATTTCGTTACTGGTATTTTTAAGCAAGAAGCTACGCAGTTCGAAGAAGAAACCGTACTACCAACCAACCAGCTCACCGAAGTGATGCACGATTTATTTGTAGGGAAAAAAGTGGGAGAAACCGTAACTTTCGACTTACGGACTGCCTTCCCCGAAGATAAATCCTTGAAAATGCTCTTCTACAAAGAAGACGACGAAACTGCAAAGCTCGAAGGAGAATTTGTGTTAGAGATACAGAAAATCCAACGCTCAGTGAAACCCGAACTCAATCAAGACTTTTTTGATAAAGCGCTTGGTGAAGGCGAGGTTTCTTCAGAAGAAGAGTTCCGCCAGAAATATAAAGAAGATCTCGCCAATCAATACAAAGACGCTATTCGCTCGTGGACGGAAAATAAAGTGCGTGAAGCATTGCTAGAGCATATTTCGTTTGAGTTTAACGATGAGATGATTCGGAAAATCATCTCAGAAAACAGCGAAAAGATGGGCACTGAAGAAGTTGAAACGAACATGAAAAGCTTTAAAGAGTTTTTGAACTGGAAAGCAATTACTTCGTTCTTCTTCAATAAAGAAGATTTAAAAGTAGAAGAGGCGGACGTTCAGCGGGCGCGCCGGTTTGAAGTAAGCCAGCGTTTGGGAGGCATGTCACTCGATCAGTTCGGCGACGATTTTATCGACGACCTCTCCAACCGAATGATGGAAAATAAAGAGCAGGGACGTGAGTTTATGCAGAACGTATTAGATACTGCCATTTTGCAGAAAACCATCAGCTACTTTATGGAAAAAGTAACCATAGAGCAAGAGCCTAAGTCAATCGCAGAACTTAACACCATTTTTGAAAAGATGCGTGAAGAGCAGGATGCAAAAGTTACCGAAAATGCTGAACAACAAATAGCAGAAGAAAATAACGACCAAGATACTGCTGCTGAGTAGTTATTCATTCAGGAGCATAAGAAGGCTATCGTGAAAGTGGTATTACCACGTTTGCGATAGCTTTTTTTATGCCCATTGTCCTTTCTTTCAGAGTTTTGTAAAAAACACTAAATTTCCATCTACAATTCTATGTGGATACTATGCAGCCCATTGAATACGCCATACAAAGCATGATTACCATCACCGATGAAGAAATGCGCGGATTTCTCTCGGGGTGTTTTCGCAAGTCGTTTCCTAAAAAAGCCGTGTTAAGTTACCCTCAGCGTGTGCCGAATGAGATTTTCTTTATCGAAAAAGGTATCATCCGTGTGAAGATTACCGACCGAGAAGGCGTAGAACATAGCATTCATTTTGCATTGGAAAATCAGTTTATTGCCGATTACTCTTGCTTTATACAACAGCAACCCTCTATGTATACTTTGCAAGCCTTGGAAGATACCGATACGGTGGTATTGCCTCGCAAGTCTGTGGAGTGGGGGTATGCTCACCTGGCAGAAGGCGAAAAGCTAGGGAGGCTTATTGCCGAGTTTTACTTCATTTATCAGGATAATCGCATTCGGAACACCTACGCCCGCACGCCGAAAGAACGCTACGATTCCATCACAGAGATTTTTCCTAATATCCATAACCGAGTACCGCAGCACATGATTGCCTCGTATTTAGGAATCACACCCGTGCACCTCAGCCGACTGAAGAAAACCGATTCTTCAAAAGTGTAAACATATGTTATCGTTTTTAGGATTGGCTTTGTCCATCTTTGTCATATCATCAATTATAAGAAGAAGATATGACTTGGATAGAATCGTTCAAAGACCGCAACGCCTTGTTGTTCTATTTTGGGGTGGCGAACCTACTGCTAGCTCTGCTGTTTGTTGTGCTAAGCCGCACGAGTTCAGTGCAGATTGTAGGTGTTAATGCATGGCATAAGCCCATCAAGTTTGCGCTTTCCATAGGGATTTTTAGCCTGACAATGGCTTGGTATACGGCTTACTTAGGGCAGAGTTTGGCGATTCGCTGGTATAGCTGGGCGGTGGTCATCACTTTAGGTTTTGAAATTGTATACATTGCCATACAGGCAGCGCGGGGGCAGCAATCGCACTTTAATTTAAGCACACCTTTTTATTCGTTTTTGTATCAAATGATGGCGCTTGCCGCAACAGTTGCCACACTGTGGACTGCCTACATTGGTATCTTATTTTTTCAGCAAAGTTTCCCTGAGTTACCCAGCGCATATGTTTGGGGGATTCGCTTGGGCATTCTGCTCTTCGTGATTTTCTCCTTAGAAGGGTTTGTAATGGGCGCGCGACTTTCTCACACAATTGGCGGCCCGGATGGGGAAGCAGGGCTTCCTTTCTTGAATTGGAGCCGTAAGTATGGTGATCCGCGCATTGCGCATTTCATAGGGATGCATGCGCTGCAAGTGTTGCCTATCCTGGCGTATTATCTCCTGAAAGATGTAAAACTAACGTTTTTAGCGGCGGCTTTCTATGCGCTCTTAGCGTTTTATGTGCTTTGGCAGGCGTTTCAGGGTAAGCCTTTTCTTCGTTTTTAATTCTTCGATTTAATACATTAAAAATTATGCACCTTTCTGAAAAAGAAAAAAAGAAACTCCATCAGAAATATGGAGAGTGGGCAGTGGTTACAGGCGCTAGCTCTGGCATAGGCAAAGAGTTAGCTACCCAGTTAGCATCGGCTAAGTTCAACCTAATTTTAAATGGGCGTAACGAAAGTGCCTTGCAAGCCATCGCCGAGTTGCTTTCCGAAATGCACGGAGTCCAGGTAGACGTTGTAGTAGGCGATATGAGCGATTTGTTGGGAATCGACGCGGTAATTCAAGCGACAAGAAACCGAAATGTTGGGCTGTTCATTCCTTCTGCTGGTTTCGGCACATCTGGCGAGTTTTTAAAAGCTTCTATTCACGAAGAGGTCAACATGCTGCGCGTGAATGTAGAAGCAGCGCTTACACTTACCCATTATTTTGCCAATCAGTTTGCCAAACAAAAGCGAGGGGGGATTATATTATTAAGCTCATT
Organism: uncultured Roseobacteraceae bacterium; assembly: GCA_964394585.1. Classification (GTDB taxonomy): domain Bacteria; phylum Bacteroidota; class Bacteroidia; order Cytophagales; family Flammeovirgaceae; genus CAYUJH01. Next base: position 55,000 of record CAYMYI010000009.1, on the reverse strand, counting down.
AGTAGCATTCCAAGGAGTGCCCTACTCGGCGAATTATGCGGCAACCAAGGCATATGTACAGTCGCTTGCCGAAGCAATTGCCCGTGAGTTGAAACCGTATTGTGTAGATGTATTGGCAGCGGCTCCGGGGCCTGTAGCCAGCGGTTTTGGACAGCGCGCCGATATGAAGATGGATATGTCGTTAACGCCAGAACAAGTGGGGGTTCCCATTTTGCGTGCTTTAGGAAAGCAAACTACCGTGCTGCCTGGGTTCCTTACCAAGATGTTGGTATACTCGTTGCGCACAGCACCACGTTGGGGGAAAGTACGCATCATGGAGAAGGTAATGGGTGGGATGACGGAACACCAACGGAAAGCAGCCCAAGTTGTCACCTAAATTGATACTTTAAAGCAGGGGTACTATCGGTAGCCCTACTTTTTTTATTGTTTTGAAGTGAAGGAGTCGTCCGCGAGTATTTCCACTTCTATGCCTTCTAGTTCAATCTTAGAAAGTATTTCGAGGGAACCTTGCGCAAACAGAGTGTCCAAATCGCCGGGGTATAGCGCTCCGTTCCCTTTGTAGTTGATATAGTCGGCGAAGCGGATTCCATTGACTACTCGTGCGTTGTACGCTTCACGGAAGCGCGTCCCGATTCCCTCTTCTTCAGCATAACTGTATGCCAGATAATCTATGGTGAAATCTTCTTGGTGAATCCAATACACGAACACGTCTTGATAATCTTCTCCACCCCCGTTTGCCCGGAAGGTTACTTCTATTTTGTGGTAGGGCATTCCTTTTAGAGCAATTTCACCCAAATATTTTTTAATTACGGCAGCATCGTTAAGTCGGTAGGGTAACAGTGCAAAATAAATGACCGAATTGACCGAGGCGGTGTATTTCTGCTGGTCTTCTTGGCTAAGAGGAACGATTTGCCCTTCTATCCTACGCGTAAGCCCACTGTTTGTGAGTACATCGGAAATGGTTTGTTGGGCAGAGTCTTGGAAAGTGCGCGAGAATCGGAAAGTTCCCCCATTCCGCATGCGCTCATATTGCCTATCACGAAACGAAAACCGTATGATAGAGGTTTCGTAACGTTCACCTCCATGTACTTCAATGGCGCGGTCGATAATGGCTTGGGCATCGAGCTGCGAGGTGTTTTGACAACTGTACAACAGCCCTACGAGCAAGCCTGCCAGTAGTAAGCGAGTCGTTTTCATGGTAGTAGAATTTAGTGAGGTGCATAGGTAACTTTGGGGCACCATTTTGGAAGTCTTTTTACAGACAAAATTACTTTTTGGGGGCTTTTTGGTTTTTCCCCGTAAAATATTTTAGCTGAATGACTTCTTTTTCGGTAAGGAACCGCCATTTACCACGTGGCAAGTCAATTTTGGAAAGGCCTGCAAATACCGTTCGGTCAAGCCGCACGACTTCATAGCCAAAATGTTCGAAAATGCGGCGTACAATGCGGTTTTTCCCCGAATGTAACTCAATGCCCAGCATGGTCATGTCGTCGGAAAGTATCGAAAGGCCATCGATAGGTACGGGGCCATCTTCTAGCTCTACGCCATTTTGAGTGAGGTTTTCAAAATCGGTACGTGAAAGCGGCTTATCGAGGGTAACATGGTAGATTTTCTGTACGTTTCCTGAAGGGTGCGCCAATTGCTTGGAAAGGTCGCCATCGTTGGTGAAAAGAAGCAAGCCAGTAGTATTTCGGTCGAGCCGCCCGACGGGATAAATCCGTTCTTGCGAAGCATTCTGCACCAATTGCATCACCGTTTTTCTGCCTTGGGGGTCTTTCATAGTAGTGATAAAGCCCTTCGGTTTGTTGAGCAGCACATACACCTTTTTTTCAGGTTTTAAGGGCTTACCGTTGTAGGTTACCGTATCGCTTCTTTGCACTTTATAGCCCATTTCGGTAATTACCTTTCCATTTACGGCGATGCTACCTTTGGCAATTAGCTCGTCGGCTTCGCGGCGCGAGCATACCCCCGAATTGGCGATGTAGCGGTTTAGCCGCATCTCATCTTTGGTAGGTGAAAAACGTTTGTTCTTTGCTTTTCCAATAGCTTTGAGCTTCTCCAAATTATAGCGAGGAGCTTCTTTTACCGGCGTTTTTTGGGAAGAGTTCTTGTCTGAATTATTATACTTACCGCCTTTCGATTCGTCTTTTAGTTTAATAGTGAGTTTTCGGCGTTTTTTATAGGGTCTGTTGTGTTTTTCCATGATAATATGAAAGAGGATAAAAAATATCTATTTTGAAATATGTGGGAGGGATCGCAGATGAAAATGAACCGTTTTATCAATACAACAAAACTGCTGCTGAACCATTCGGCAAAGTTGAGGAAATATTTGGGTTCTTACTAATAGAAGCGGCAGACAGCGCGTTTTGAACGGCAAAAATAGCCAGGCCACAAGCTGATAGCACAACTTGCAGCATGGCTGCAGAGGTAAAAAAGCAATTTTTTATTGATAGCTACGAGTTGTGAGGGAGGTTTCTTCAAATACAAGTTTTTCCTTATGGAGTTTAGGCTTTACTTCTTCGCCTTGATACTCCCACGCAGCTACATGGCAGAAGGCGTCGTCGTTGCGCAGGGCTTCTCCTTCGGGGGTTTGGTATTCTTCTCTGAAGTGTGCACCGCAGGATTCTTCCCTGGCGAGGGCATCGCGGCACATGAGTTCGCCTAGTTCCAAATAATCGGCGACTCTACCCGCTAACTCTAGTTCTATGTTCACTCCTTGGCTATTCGAAGGGATTTTGAGTTTTTGGTAGAACGTGGCTCTCAGTTCGGTAATCTGATCGATGGCTTTGCACAAGCTCGATTTGCTACGGATTAGTCCGCAATGTTGCCACAAAATATCCCCTAGTTCTCTATGGAAGCTGGTAGCAGTAATAGAACCATCGATAGAACACAGTTTTTCCAATGCTGTTTCTACTTGTGTATGAGCTTTTTTAAAAGATGAGGATTGATTTTGCAATGGATGAGGCGTTACAGAAGCTAAATAATTCGTGAGAGTGTACGGAAGGATATAGTATCCATCTACGCACGCTTGCAATAGCGAATTAGCCCCCAAACGGTTTGCTCCGTGGTCGGCAAAATTGCATTCACCTAGGGCAAACAATCCGGGGAGGGTTGTCATCAGTTCGTAGTCAACCCATAGCCCTCCCATGGTAAAATGCGCAGCCGGTGCAATTTTCATAGGTTCTTCGTAGGCATTCACCCCGGTGATGTGCTCGTACATTTCGAACAGGTTGCCGTATCGTTCGCGGATGGTTTGTTTACCAAATTGTTGGATGGCATCCTTAAAATCGAGATACACCGCATTGCGCAGCTCTCCAACGCCTTGCCCAGCATCGATGGCACGCTTAGCGGCTCTTGAGGCAATATCCCTTGGAGTCAGGTTGCCAAATCCGGGGTACATGCGCTCTAAGTAGTAGTCTCTTTCTGCTTCGGGGATTTCGTTTGGAGGGCGGCGGTCGTTTGGTTTGAGGGGCACCCAAATTCTGCCATCGTTGCGCAAACTTTCTGACATAAGTGTGAGTTTCGATTGGTATTCTCCACTTTGGGGCAGGCACGTAGGGTGCATTTGTATCCAGCTTGGGTTCGCGAAAAGCGCCCCTTTTTTGTGGGCGCGCCAAATAGCCGACCCATTACAGCCCATTGCCAGTGTAGAGAGGTAGTAAATTTTGCCATATCCTCCGGTAGCCAATACTACGGCATGGGCGGCATGGCTCTCAATAGCACCGGTAATCAAATTTCGAGTAATAATGCCCGCTGCTTTTCCTTCTTCTACTACCAAATCGAGCATTTCATGTTTGTTATACAGCTGTACCTTTCCCAAGTGAACTTGACGCATTAAGCTGCCATACGCTCCTAGGAGCAATTGCTGCCCAGTTTGTCCTCTGGCATAGAACGTGCGCTGCACTTGCACGCCACCAAAAGAACGATTGGCAAGGTATCCACCGTATTCTCTGGCAAAAGGAACGCCTTGTGCTACGGCTTGGTCAATTAACATTGAAGAGCATTCCGCCATTCGGTGTACGTTGGCTTCTCTCGATCGGAAATCGCCCCCTTTTAGAGTATCCATAAACATACGATGGATACTATCGCCATCGTATTTATAGTTTTTAGCAGAGTTTACCCCTCCTTGAGCTGCCACCGAATGGGCTTGCCTAGGGGAAGGATGGAAACAAAAGCTTTTGACTTGGTAACCGTTTTCGGCAAGGGTTGCTGCAGCGCTCGCACCTGCTAAACCGGTACCCACTACAATGACCGTATATTTTTGTTTGTTTGCCGGAGAAATCAAACGGCAATTTTCTTTATAAGCCGACCATTTTTCTTTTAAAGGCCCTTCAGGAATTTTATGTTCTAACATAGTAGTTCAGTTTTATTAGCCGGTATACCCTACTGCACTCGAAATAGCATTAATGGTAAGCAGTAAGGAAAGGAGAATGCCATCGGCTTCTTCGCCCATATTTTCTTTTTTAATGATTCTCCACTCCCGAAGCAATGCAATTTGTTTATAGTGCAAAGGCATGGCAATAGTATTGCGTAAGGTGAAAATGTGCTGAGAAGCTTCTTTTTCTTTTTGGTAAGCTTCGCCCAATAAGAAGTTGAGGTGCTTACGAACCAGGTTGAGTTCCTCTAAAAAGAGGTTGAGGAACTTCTCGCGGAGCGTTTCTTCTTGTACAAGTGCAGCATATTGTTTCATAATGCCTACATCGGTGAGTAACAAACTGGCATCTACATTCGATAGCACATATTGTAGGAAAGGATCGGTTTTGCATCCTTCTTTGATGGATTGGTAAGCTTCGGGCTTTTGCTGCGCCATTTTTTCGAGTATAGTACCTACCCCATACCAAGAGGTGATATTATATCGGCACTGACTCCATGAAAATACCCACGGAATCGCTCGCAAATCTTTTAGGGTTTGTGCACCTGTTCGGCGTGCCGGGCGAGAACCAATTTTGCTAGATTCAATCGCATCGATGGGAGTCGCTTGGCGATAGAACCGTATGAACCCTTCTTGATTAAGCAGGGAACTGTATGCTTCGCGGCTGGTGTTCGCCATCCATTCGAGTGTATCGCTAAGGGCATGACCTTTTTGCTGAACGAGCTGGCTCTCTAGGGTTTTCGTGAGTGTTCCGGCTAATAACAGCTCAAGGTTATACGCCGCGTTGATTCGGTTGGCATATTTCTGTTCAATGGTTTCTCCTTGTTCGGTCAGGCGGATATCTCCTTTTAACGAGGAATGCGGTAGCGCATCGATAAACTGATGTGTAGGGCCTCCACCACGGCTAATAGACCCCCCTTTCCCGTGGAAGAAACGGACAATCACTCCGTGTTTTTCGCCTACTTTGCTAAGGGCGGCTTGTGCTTTGTGTAGCCCCCATTGGCTGGCAATAATCCCACCATCTTTGTTACTATCGCTATACCCAACCATTACCTGTTGCACAAGCAGGCTGTCTTCGCGTACTTTTTGGATGTGCCGCAAGGTATTCTGAGTAATAGGATGCGATAAGAAGGCGTCGAGGATGGCAGGAGCCGCTTCTAAATCTTCGATGGTTTCAAACAAAGGCACTACTGGCACTTGGCATGCGATGCCTTCTTCTGTTTCGAGCAAAAGCCCTGCTTCGCGGGCAAGCAGATATACTGCCAGTAAATCGGAGAGGCTGCGGGTCATACTCACAATGAACGACACAATCCCATGAATACCATAGTGCGAAATGTGTTTTTCAACCACTTGGTGTACTTCTACCACGGCTTTGGCTTCGGGGAGTAGGGTCGCTTTGGTATAGGCAAAGGGGCGTAAAGTCTCGAGTTCTTTATCGATAAACGCTACGCGCCACTCTTCGCCTTTCGTGGTGAAATCGTCTCCGTGATACCCTGCTAGGCTCATGAGTTGGCTGATGGCTTTATCGTGAAACGCGCTGTTTTGGCGGATGTCTAACGAGGCAAGGTGAAATCCAAAAATGGAAACTACTCGGATGATTTCGTGCATATCGTTTTGCACAACTGATTTTGCCCCATATTCGTACAGGGCGTTGCGGAGGATTTCGAGGTCGTCGAGCAGTGGTTTGGGGGTGGCATAAGCCCCGGGAAACTCTTTGAGTGCGGTGGCATGTCCTCGGGCGGTGTCAATGGGTAAACGAGCGAGCAATAAGCCCACATACTGCCGAAATGCTTCCCCTTTGTTGCGGTGCAAGGCAGCACTCCCTAGGCTGCCCAGTTGCTCTGCCATGGCTAACAAACGTTCTTGGAAAAAGGCAGGAGCTTGGTGAATCGGCAGTTTAAAACTCAGACTTTTCACCAACTTCAGCAGCTTTCTGCGAATGACAATAAGCGCATGCAATCGCAACTGCGATAGCGTATACGCGGTAACCTCGCTAGTTACTAAGGGATGACCGTCGCGGTCGCCACCAACCCAATCTCCAAACCGAATGCGGGGAAAAGCACTGCGTTGGTGAATTGTTTCCTTCTCAAAACCGGCATTTTCCCACGCGTTGAGTAAACGGTTATCAAGAATGGAAATAATTTCGGGGAACACATTGGTGAAGTAGTGGAGCACGTTGCGTAGTTCTGAGGACACATCGGGCTTTTCGATAAAAATCTCTCCTGTTTTCCAAAGCTTGTATAAGGTAAGTTTGATTTGTTCGCGGATTTGTTTTTGCTCAAAATCGGAAAACATAGGGTTTTCTCTACGCACTACTTGTACGTATAAGTCGCGGTGATGCTCTAGCACCGTGGCACGCTTTGCCTCAGTAGGGTGAGCCGTGAGTACCGGTTCAATGCGAACGTTGGGCAGCGTTTTGGCAATTTGTTCGGCATTCGCTCCTTTTTGGTTGAGTAGCCGATGGAAGTTCCATGCCCAAAGGCCTTCTACAGAGGTTAAATCTTGGTTTTCTTGTGCCCTTCTGTGCTGTACTTCATAATTGATTTCGGCAATGTTGAGCAACTGGAATAGAATGCTATAGAGTTGAATGTGTTGGTGCGATAAAGTTTGATTTTTGGGGTTGCCCATCTGGTTAACAAACAGAATGTGCCGGGCAATTTCCTCCTCACCATTTTCAATAAGCACTTCTTTTAAAGCATCCAGCAAGAACCTAAAATCGAGATAGGGTTTTTGGAGGTCTTCAGGTAGCTTACCAAGCACTTCTTCTAAATCGATAATATCATTTGTGTTTTCTTTAATGAAGGTCATCTTTAAATTATTTGAAGTTTGAAAATTAGTTAGTTCATCAAAGTTGTTAGTGAAGTATCATAATGGCATGTTTTACATTTTCAACATGCCATATGATGAATGATTTTACATGTTAATGTGCGTGATGGTAAAGGTTAAAAGTCTAGTTAGTTAGAGGTTTCGCGTACTGATTACCTCAAAGTTGCGCAGGTCGAAATAATCGTCAACGCCATAATCGGTATTAATGATGATTCCTCCTAGTAAAGCAATCTTTTCCACTTTAAACTCACTTTTGGTATAGTGGAGGTATTCGTGGATTAGCTCATCGATTTTCCAAAAACAAGCCTCGGTAATAGCTTTTTCGGGCGATTCGTCGTGCACAATCTCATCGCGTTTGGGCAGCAAGCATTCTTCGAGCCACATCTGCTGATAATCCGAATCTTTGATTACAGGTTTGTAAGCAGGGTCTTCTTGAAACCGTTGAAGTGCTAACATGAGTGCCCCACACGAAGCACCTGCCTTCTCTTGCCTCGGGCGGTACATTTTGCCCATTTCGCCCTCTAGCGTTACCCCAATGTGTGGCCCGTAGAATATAAATGCCGCTCCTTTATCAGGGATGTGGTTTGCAAAGGCTGTTAAACCTGTAATACCCGCAAACGGAAGCCCGCCAAGCCCGCCTAAGAAAAAAGGGCCTAATACTACGCTAAAAAAAGAAGTAGATGGGATGTTGATATCATCGGAGCAGAGGGAAGTCGCCATGAGCATTTTGGAGATGTCAATCGTATGCCCGTTTTGCAATAGCCCTAAGTATTTAATGGAGGTGTCTCGCGTATCCAAAGCTGAAGGGTAATGTCGTAAGACAATCTCGTGAAACTTTCTTTGAAGCATGTTTGAAAATAGTTTATAGTGATGGGAAAAAGCGGTTTACTTACATTTATTGATGAAAAGCATACACACATGCTTTAAAGCTAAAAAGCGTGTGTATTCCTTATCAAAATAATACTCCTATTCAGTAATGAATAATGGAATTGAAAGCTTGAGATAAGCGAGAAGGAGAATTACGTGCTATATCCGTAAAACATTGTGTAGCAGATAGAGTGGGGTAGAGGGGATTAGTTTACAAAAACTCCCTTTTAGTGTGTGATTTTGTGGAGAGATAAACGAAAAAACAGCAACATATTTGGGAAATACCGCATTGGGCAAATGCCGATTGGTGTTGGAATTGATTAGCCGATAATGGCAAGAGCGTATGTACTCTTCAAGTTCATAATCGTGCGACGAAGAAGCTTCTGCTACTACGTGCTGATTCCATGAGAGTGAAAAAAGCAAACCAACGGTGAGTACAAGATTAAAAAAGTAAGTCATTAGTAATAAACTTCTAGTTTAAACTCATTCTAAATAAAAGCAATTTTGTGGAAGAATCCAACAACGCCTTCTTTGTTTTACATATGTTATACAATTGTTAATGAGATGGCAATGTCTCGAAATATTTTGGGTCTTATTGCAGCTAAGTACGGGAAGTTTCCAAAGCGGTTGAATGTTAAGCTTGCTGCCTACGTGCTTCGAATACGGCCACCCCGCAAGCAACGGCAACATTGAGCGAGTTGATTTTCCCCATCATAGGGATTTGGGCGAGTGCGTCTGCTTTGGTGAGCAATTCGTTGGAAATACCATCTTCTTCAGAACCCATAATGATTGCAATAGGTGCCGAAAGGTCGGTTTCGTATAGGGTATCGCTTGCCTTTTCGGTACAAGCAACTACGCGAATTCCACTTTCTTGCAAGAACCGAATGGTGTGCAAAAGGCTTTTGGTACGGCATACCGGAATGTGTTGTAAAGCTCCGGCAGAAGCGCGCATGGCATCGCTGTTAATTTGGGCAGCCCCTTTCGTAGGAATTACGATGGCATCGACTCCGGCGCATTCAGCAGCACGGCTAATTGCCCCAAAGTTGCGCACATCGGTTATGCGGTCGAGAAGTAAAAAAAAGGGCATTTCCCCTTTGGTAAAGGCTTCGTTTACGAGGTGGTCGAGCGAAGCATATGCAATGGGCGAGAGGTACACTATGACCCCTTGGTGGTTCTTTTTGGTAACGCGGTTTAGCTTTTCGAGGGGTACACGCACCACAGGGATATTGCGTTGGGTGGCGTCGTGCAGAAGTGTGGTTAGGTTGGCGCTTAGCGAGCCCCGCTGCACTAAAATTCGCTCAATTTCTTTTCCCGAAGCGAGGGCTTCTGCAGCCGGCTGCACTCCATATACAAACTCTGCATTCATAAGGTTACGCTACGTTGTTTTTGTAGTTGAGTACAAGCCAGCCCGTCATAAATGTAGATCCGCCTATTAGTAGGTACGATGTTAAGTGTTTTAATTGGAAGAATGGCTCGGTAAATAGGTCGGTCATCCCTATGATAAGCAATGCATTGCTCACTAAGCAAAACACCACGAATAAAACCACAATGAGCTTTGAAGGATAAAAAAACCAGTTTTTCTCAACAGGAGGCATACACACGTAGATTTTTATAAAATGAAACGTAAAACTATACATTTCTTGGTAAAAGTTTAGCGTGTGTAAAGTAGGGTAAACGCGAATGCCATGTGTCGTTGAGCTGCCGCGCCAAGAAATCGTACAAGTTTGCCTCATGCCTTTTAAATTTGTGGTATGGGTTCCTCAATACAGAACTAACCTTTACATATTTCAACCTTACGCCGTATGTCCGATTTAAACATTATACAAATAGCCAACGAGCTAAACATCACCGAAAAACAAGTAGCCGCTACCGTTCAACTCCTCGACGAAGACGCCACCGTGCCGTTTATTGCTCGCTATCGCAAAGAAGTTACCGGCTCGCTCGATGAGGTCGATATTACCCAAATACGCGATCGCATTGCACAACTCCGCGAAATGGACAAGCGTAGGGAAACAATCCTGAAAACTATTGCCGAACAAGGCAAACTTACCGACGAGCTGAAAGAAAAAATTGAAGCCGCCGAAACCATGAGCGAGCTGGAAGACCTCTACTTGCCCTATAAACCCAAACGCCGTACTAAGGCCGCCATCGCACGGGAAAAAGGACTCGAACCGCTGGCAAATGTATTGTTCGACCAAGAAAATGTAGACCTGCCATCCAAAGCTGCTCAGTATATCGACCCGGAAAAGGGAGTAAATACCGTAGAGGAAGCTTTGGCAGGTGCGCGCGACATCGTAGCCGAAATGGTGAACGAAGACCAAGAGGCGCGCCAAGAAATTCGGGAGCTCTTCCAAGAAACTGGGGTGTTCCAGGCGAAGGTAATTCCAGGGAAAGAAGTGGTAGGGCAGAAGTACAAAGATTATTTCGATTGGAGCGAATCGATCGCCAATGCTCCCTCGCACCGTGTCTTGGCGTTGCGCCGCGCCGAAAAAGAAATGATTATCACCCTCGATTGTACACCGGAGGAAGGAACTGCCCTCTATCGGCTAGAAGAGCTTTTTGTGCATGGCAACAACGATGCTAGCGAGCAGGTAAAACTTGCCGTTCGCGATGCCTACAAACGCCTGATGAAACCTTCGCTTGAAACCGAAATGCGTATGGCTACTAAGAAAAAAGCCGATGAAGAGGCAATTCGCGTATTCACGGAAAATTTACGTCAGTTGCTCCTGGAAGCTCCTTTAGGCGAAAAGCGCGTGTTAGCCATCGACCCAGGCTTCCGCACGGGTTGTAAGGTGGTTTGCCTCGACGAACAAGGTAAACTGTTGCACAGGCAAACTATTTACCCGAACGAACCTCAAAAGAAGACATTTGAATCGGAAGGCATCCTTAAAAGTCTCTGCCAACAACATAAAATCGATGCTATTGCTATTGGGAACGGTACGGCAAGCCGCGAAACCGAAGCCTTTGTACGAGGGATTACGTTCTACAGCCCTGTACAAATCGTAATGGTGAATGAAAGTGGCGCTTCGGTGTACTCTGCCTCGGAGACTGCCCGCCGCGAGTTCCCCAAAGAAGACATCACCGTCCGTGGGGCGGTTTCTATTGGGCGCCGTCTGATGGATCCTTTGGCTGAGTTGGTGAAAATTGATCCGAAATCGATTGGAGTGGGGCAATACCAGCACGATGTAGACCAATCGATGCTGAAACAAAGCCTCGACGATACCGTGATGAGCTGTGTAAACGCCGTTGGGGTAGAAGTAAATACCGCAAGTAAGGAGTTGCTATCGTATGTATCGGGTTTAGGGCCTACGCTTGCGCAAAATATCGTGGATTATCGAACAGAAAAAGGCCCCTTTAAACGAAGAGAAGACCTCAAAAAAGTGCCGCGATTAGGGCCTAAGGCATTTGAACAGGCTGCAGGGTTTTTGCGTATTCGCAATGCAGAAAACCCACTCGACCGAAGCGCAGTCCACCCGGAAAGTTATCATATTGTAGAGCGTATGGCAAAGGAGCTAGGTTGCACGCCGCTCGATTTGGTGAAAGACGTAGAGCTGAGAAACCGCATTAAATTACGGGATTACGTTACCGATACCGTAGGAATGCCGACGCTGCAAGATATTATGGAAGAGCTGGCAAAGCCCGGGCGCGACCCACGCGAAAAATTCGAAGCGTTTAGTTTCCAAGAAGGGGTATCCAAACCTGAAGATTTACGCCCTGGCATGACTTTACCCGGCATCGTTACCAACATCACCAAGTTTGGTGCTTTTGTAGATGTAGGGGTGCATCAAGATGGCTTAGTGCACATCAGCGAAATGGCACACGAGTTTGTAACCGACCCCAATGAGCACGTGAAAGTGCACCAAAAGGTGATGGTACGTGTATTAGAAGTCGATTTAGCCCGTAAGCGCATCGCCCTTTCGTTGAAACACGATAGCGCTGCAGAAGCTATGAGGCAGAAAGCGGCACAGCCTAAACGCACTCGGCAAGCGAAACCTAAGGAAGAATCATATACCCTCAACGATTTGAAAAAGCACTTTGGGAAATAAGTATATATTGCCTCCCCTCAACGGCTCAATGCAGTTGGGGGAGATAACGCTTGATTTCTACTATTGTAGGTTTTCCTAATGTTGCCTTTTTCCTATGCCTTCTTCACAAACCCTTTTTGCTGATGTTATAATCCCCGTAGCTGTTCCGAAAACGTATCGGTATCGAGTACCTCGCACACTCGAAACGGCAATCGCTATAGGGCAGCGGGTAGTCGTAGAGTTTGGTAAGCGAAAAATCGTAACGGCGGTGGTACATTCTTTACATCATAGCCCACCGGAGCATTACCAAGCCAAATATATTGTAGAACTCCTCGAAGAAGAACCTTCGGTAACCGAAACGCAATTTGCCTTTTGGCAATGGATGGCAGAATATTACCTATGCCATTTGGGAGAAGTGATGAATAGCGCTCTCCCTTCGGGGCTAAAACTCACTAGCGAATCGTACGTGCAGCTCAATCCGGAATGTTTGCCGGAGTATCTCGACGATTTATCCCCTAAGGAGGAGCGCATTATGCAGGCATTGCGTGAAAAAAATTCATTGAGCTACCGCGAGTTAGGCGATTTGCTCGAACTAAACGACCCCTCTCCATACATTAATAAATTAGTTGGGCGGCGCGCTGTACTCTTGCACGAATTAGTAAAAGATAAATATCAGCCGAAAACCCTAAAAAAAATAGGGCTTGCCCCTCATTTACGTGGCAGCGAAGAAGCCCTAAAAGCCACATTTGAAGCGTTGGAACGCAGCCCAAAACAGTCGGAATTGCTATTGCGCTGGCTCGAACTAAGTCGGCGAACCCAATCGGGTTTTGTCGATAAGCAAGAACTGACCAAAGCAGTATCTTCTAGCGTAATCCGTACACTATTGCAAAAAGAGATTCTGGTAGAAGAAGAAGAAATTATTTCCCGTTTGGAAGAATGGGAGCGCACCGTGATGCACAGCGAAGAGCAATCGTTAGGGACACTTTCCGAAGCACAAGAACGCGCCTACCAAGCACTGCTGCAATGTTTCGGTGAAAAAGACATTGCCTTGTTGCATGGAATTACCGGCAGTGGGAAAACAATGGTGTATGCGCACTTAATTCAAAATGCTATAGAAAGCGGGGGGCAAGTTCTGATGCTCGTTCCTGAAATTGCACTCACTGCTCAAATGGTAGTGCGCTTAAAGCGCTTTTTTGGCGATACCATGGGGGTCTACCATTCAAAGTTTTCGGCAAGCGAACGGGTAGAAGTGTGGGACAAGGTAAAAGCAGGGCATTACCGCTTTGTGTTGGGGGTTCGCTCAGCGATTTTTCTGCCTTTTCAGCATATAAGTCTCATTGTGATAGACGAAGAGCATGAACCTTCGTACAAACAACAAAATCCTGCGCCTCGCTACCACGCTCGCGATGCCGCCACTGTGCTTGCCAAATTGCACCATGCTAAGTTATTGCTAGGTTCGGCAACACCTTCCATCGAGAGTTACTACCTCGCCAAACAAGGGCGTTATGGGTTGGTAAGCTTACTCGAACGGTTCGCCGATGCTCAATTGCCTACGGTTTTGTTTGCCGATACCAAGGAAGATAAAAAACGAAAAACCATGCATGGCATTTTTTCTTCGTTATTGCACGAAAAACTAGGAACTGCGCTAGCGAAAGGCGAGCAAGCCATTCTGTTCCGAAATCGGCGAGGCTATGCCCCTTACCTGAATTGCGAAGATTGCGATTGGATTCCTCAGTGTCGAAATTGTGCAGTGAGCCTTACCTATCATATGAAATCGCACGAGTTGCGGTGCCACTACTGCGGCTATATGGAAAAACCTTCGAGTACGTGCTTGGCGTGTGGCTCTAGCAAAATAGCGATGGTAGGTACAGGTACCGAAAAAATTGAAGAAGAAACTGCTTTGCATTTTCCCTCGGCGCGTATTCAACGGATGGATCAGGATACAACGCGGAAAAAGTTTGGGCATCAGCAAATTATCACCGATTTTGAGCAAGGTAAGATTGATATTTTAGTGGGTACGCAAATGGTGAGTAAAGGGCTTGATTTTGAAAAAGTGAATCTGGTCGGCATTATCGATGCCGATATGATGTTGCACTTCCCCGATTTCCGTGCCCACGAACGCGCTTTCCAACTACTCACCCAAGTAAGCGGTAGGGCAGGTCGCAAGCAACTCGGCGAAGTGGTAATCCAGACGAAGATGCCTAAGCATCCAATCTTGCAAATGGTTGCTACGCAAGACTACCATCAATTCTACGAGCAGGAAATTCGAGAACGGCATGCCTATCAGTATCCGCCTTTCACCCGCGTGATGCGCATCATTTTAAAACACGAAAAGGAAACAGTAGTAGCGCAAGCTGCTGAAAAACTCAAAATAAGTTTGGTAGAAATCGTTGGTGCTTCGCGTTTGTTAGGTCCCCAAGCCCCGGTAATTGCCCGTATCCGCAACCAATACTTGCAGGAAATTATGATTAAGCTAGAGCGAAATCTAAAAGGGCTTGCATTTTTGAAACAACAAATACGCGACAAAGCGCAGCATCTTAATCAACAGAAGGTATATCGCAAATTGCGTATTAATTTAGATGTTGATTGTTTATAAAATGATGGTAACGCAGCGCAATTGTATGAGTTTTTCAATTCGATAATATGCCTGAATGTAAAGCCTATTTGCCGTTTTTAGAAAGCTGATGCCGATTTTTCCACTGAAATATCCACTTTCCTAATACTGTACTATTGGTAAACCAAGCCAACGCCCAACTGCGCAACATCCACAAATGAGCCTTCAGGCTGCGCCCATGGTACTTTTCATAGGTTTGCACTACCTCTTGCAAACTCTCTTTTACTTGTAATGAACTTACGCCACCAGGGGTAAAGACCACTAAAGGCTTGGCAATAAAATGAAACGGTTCGTGGGCAATGCGCACCAAAAAGTCGTAATCCATAGCGCGTTTGAGGGCTTTATCGAAACCACCATACGTTTCATATAAATTTTTCTTTACAAAAAACGTCTGATGCCCTAGTTGTCGCATTCCTCTGTATAAAAGAGTAGGATCAAACGGTTTACCACTCACCACCCAGGTGCCTCCTCGAAACTGTGCATATTTCCCATGGAGCCATTGTAGCTGATTGTTGCCTTCAAAGGCTTGCATTGCCTGTTGGGTAGCGAAAGTATCAAAATAGTAGTCGCCAGAATTGAGCAGGTGAACCACCGTATGGCGTGCTTGCCGAATGCCTTTGTTGAATGCATCGCTGATGCCCTCGTCGGGTTCGCAGATCCAACGCCGGTAGGTAGGTTGCGGATGTTGTTCCAAATACTCGCGGATTGCCGGCTGTGTTGAACCATCGATGATGAGGTGTTCTTCAGGTAAGCGTTGCTGAGCATCTACGGAAGCGATTGTTGTTTTGAGCTCATCCAAATTGTTAAAACACACGGTAACTACCGAAAGTGAAGGTGATTGCATCATGTAAAATAGTTATAGCACAAAGCTAACCGAGAAAAAAATTGTGGAACAAACCAAAGACGAAATTCGCCAAGAAGTCGCACTCGTGCAACGAGCACAGCAAGACCCCCAAGTGTTTGGGCTGTTGTACGAAAAGTACTACAAGCCAATATTTGTGTTTATCTATAAACGGGTAGACGACGAGCAACTCACTGCCGACCTAACCTCGCAAGTATTTCTGAAGGCAATGTTGCACCTTTCGCAATGGAAATTTAAAGGAGTACCTTTTTCAGCGTGGTTGTTTCGCATTGCGGTGAACCAGGTGAACGAGTATTTCCGCGATGGTAAACGGCAGCGCACAATCCGTTTGCGGGCAGAATACATCGAGCATCTTTCGGAAGAAGTAGAAGTTCTACCTAAAAATCTTCAAAATCTGCTTCCTGAGCTGCTTGGGCGTCTTTCGGAACAAGAAGTTACTTTAATTGAATTGCGCTACTTTGAACAACGTTCTTTTAAAGAGGTAGCGTTTATCCTTAATATTTCGGAGACCAATGCCAAAGTGCGTGTTCATCGCATTTTGAAAAAACTGAAAAAATATGCTCAAGCGTAAATACCAAATCAAATTTGATACAGACGAGCCGCACGATAGCATTATTGAAAAGCACCAAAATTTCAATCGCCTATTGCGGCAATATCGTAGCAAACGTAAGTCGCGCCGCCCTTTGCACGAGGTAATCTATCGACTTTACCGCTATGTGCCGGTTCTTATCGTGCTCATCCTTACGATTTTACTATTGGCGGCTTATGTGTTGCTGTGGCGCTAGAAAAAAGCCATCCTCTTTTTAAATAGAAGACGGCTTCAGAGAAATCTTAATGCACTACGCTAAAATTTGCGCAGCGTGGTCTTTCGTTTTTACCTTTCTACCTGCCCAAATTTCAGTAATAGTTCCATTTTCATCGATCAGAAACGTGGTTCGCTCAGTCCCCATATATGTTTTTCCATACATCGACTTCTCTTTCCATGTACCGTAAAGCTCGTGGATAGCTTTATCGGTATCGGCAATGAGTGGGAACGGGAGTTCATGCTTGCTGATAAATTTTTGGTGCGAAGCTTCGCTATCGGGGCTTACACCCACTACAGCATACCCCTGCGCTTGTAAAGCTTCATAGTTATCGCGCAGGTTGCAAGCCTGTGCTGTGCACCCCGGCGTGTTATCTTTCGGATAGAAATACAATACTAATTTTTTCCCTTCAAAATCTTTGAGGGCAATGGGATTACCATTTTGATCGACTCCTGAAAATTCTGGTGCTTTATCGCCAATATTAAGTGCCATAGTATATTTTTTTATGAATTGAACATTGAAATTCCGACATTAAAACCCATAACTCGCCTTTTCGTTTTAGGCTTTTCACGTTAAAATTAAATTTGGCAAAGTATGGAACCATCGGTATGGCTGGCTTGGGGGTTGGTAGCCATGTTACTAATCATCCTGATATTGTTGGTAAAAAAGAACAAACAAATAGCCGAAGCGCAAATTGAAGCGAAAGCAGGGCAGTTACTCGAATCGTGGAAGCGAAAAGAAGAAAAGCGGATACGGCAAAGCGCGATTGAAGGTAGCCAGGCGGTAACGCTTGGAAAATCGATTGAACATCTCATTCCGTATTTTGGCGAGTTTCCTTACAACCCCAAAGATGTTCGGTTTATGGGCTCGCCGGTCGATTTGGTAGTGTTTGATGGGCTAAGTGAGGGCAATCTTAAACAAGTCATCTTCATTGAAGTGAAGACAGGTAAAAAACCAACGCTGCCCCCGCGAGAAAAGATGGTAAAAGCCTGCATAGAAGCTAAAAACGTATACTGGCAATTGTTGCATTATCAGACGGAATGAATCGAAAAACACAATACTAAAGAGTTTCCCCCAAAATAGGGGATAGTTTTTTATTCTTAAAATGTTTTAAATTGTGGATATAAAAAGGAAATAATTGGACTATTTCAAGACTAAAGACTGTCTACAAACCACAATTATTTGAGTAAAATTACAACAACATTATTTCCTTTCACCTACAATAATTTATAGAAAAGCCCCTTTCCTACAGAACAGGAAGGGGGTTTTTGTTTGATAGGCTACTTTCGAGTAACCCAGTATACCCCGAAGAAGATCAGCAACGCAGCAAAAATGCGTGTAAAGGTGAGTGTATCGGTTCCTAGAAACAGGGAGATGCCGGTAGCCACCATTGGCTGAAAATATACATAGAAACTCACAAGCCCCGGAGTCGCTTTCCGCAATGCCGAAACGTTGAGTAAGTAGACAAAAAAAGTAGCGCCTACGATAATAAAAGCTAATGCTACCCATACTTGTGCGGGAAATTCCATTTCTAACGCAGCGAATTCGTGCCAACCAAAGGGCAACACCATGAACCAACCAAAAAAGAAAATCCATGTAGTAACTGTAAGCGGGTGGTAGCGTGCCATTAATGGTTTAATACGAACAAGGTACACCCCAAAAAAAGCGGCATTCCCTAAGATGATTACATCGCCTAGGGCACCTTCTGCCGAAAGGCTAAACCGTGTGCCACCCATGAGCAAAAAAGCACCAAGCCCGCCCAGAAATATCCCTATCCACTTGTGTAGCGCAATGCGTTCTCTCAAAAAGACAATAGAAGCTAGCAACACAAATACCGGAATGAGGGTCATGATTACGGAGGCATTGACCGCCGTAGTAATGGAAACCCCTTTGGCATAGCAAAGTTGGCTGCCAGCCACACCAAATGCTGCTCCTTCGACTAATCGGAGGTAATCACTTTTGCATTGGATGCGCTCGCGAATAAAGATTAAGTGCAATAACCCGAACAAGATGACTGCGCCAGTTACTCGAAACAGAATTACCGTAAAAGGAGAAATGTAGTGAGGGGTAACCAACTTCATTACGTTGTAGTTGGTGCCATATAAAAAGGCAACGCCAGCCAACATGGCGTGTACAGAAAAAGATTTTTGGGGTGGCGTATCAGGCACAGGCGTTTCAATTCGGTTCGGCAAGCGAAGTAACAGAAAAGCCTTGGATTTTATCGCATTCGATATAAAACAGAAGTCCTTGCCACAAATCGCAGCAAGGACTCCTCAAGTTGCTATAAGAGTTCTTTCGTTTATTCGATGGTGATTGATTTAGTAGCCGATTTTCCTTCGCTGCTTACCTCAACAATGTACTCGCCTGCGGTAAGTTGGGCTAAATTCAACATTTTGCTGTCAGCTTCTTTAGAGATTAACTCGTCGTGGTACACTACACCTTCTGCGTCGTATACTTTCACCGCAACAGGAGCAAATGCATTTTGGAATGCTACCTGCACTTTATTGCCTTCGTGCTTTGGCGATACATACGCTGCAAAATTTGCGTTGAAATTTTCTGCACCTACTTTAAATGTGTGTGTTTTAGTGAAGCCTTTCGTTGCCACTTTTACGTGGTAAGTGCCTTCGCCAAGTTCTGAAAGGTTATAGCTAATGCGGCCTTCCTCACGGTTTTTCACAACATCTGTATACACTAAGTTATACTCTGCATTGTAAATTTTTACTACTACGTTGGCATCGCCTAGGCGCTCAAAAGAGAATTTGATTTGTTCCGCATTTTTTACAGCGTAGATGCTGTACGCAACGTTGTCAGTTTCTACAGTAGCTACTTTGAAGTAAGCAGCGTTGCCATCTTCGGCGAAAGCGTTCAGGGAAAGTAATCCGATAAATAGGGTAACGAAAATTTTGCTAAGAGTTTTCATGATTTTATTAGGTCTGATGATGAAGAAAAATGATAAGGGTTTAGATTAAATACAATTACTCCTTTTTCAATCCCTATGCCAATGATTTAAAATTTTGATTATCAGTTTCTTGTGTATTGGATTAAAGATAGTGTTTCAAAAAAAATGAACGATTATGTACACTAGTTGTCAAGACATCGTACAGTTTCCATAAAAAAATAACCGACTCGGCAGAATCGGCTATTGACGTTGCAAACGCTTAAAGATTTTTACTTAAGGGATGATTTCGCTGCTGATTAATCGGCTGAGGCTATAGGGCAACTGCAACCGAACGACCCATTTATCGCCTTGTTTGTTTTCTTCGGTAGCATCGGGATGGTGTAAGAAATTCGATTCGGTGGCATCTACTGCAGGGGGTTTAAAATATGAGTCGCACTCTACAATTACACCTTCTTCTGAAAACCCTATTTTGTTTACCACAAATGTGTTCGTTTTGGGGTTAGCGTTGATGTTGCCTTCTTCGGTACGTGCCATTAAGAATGTTCCTTTTACAATATTGCCGGTTTCGGGGTTGAGCTGTGCCAAAATTGAAACTTTTGCAGCGCCTGAAGCCCTGCCATATCCACTCAGAAACACATTGCTAAAGGCACCGTTTTCTATGAGTTTATTAGAAATGTATTGGCTGCTATTACTGCCCCCATCTACCGAAAATACTACCCAAGGGTTGCCACTAGGGTCGATATTGACGAGGTATGCTCGTTCGTCTACAGGGCTAGAGCCGTGTACTAAACGCCACAGTTCGTTGCCTGCCACATCTTTTTTTAGCACGTACGAGTCTTGGTTATTGGAGGAAACCTGGTCGTAGCCTACTTCGTATTGGTTGCCATTCAAATCGGTGATTTGCGTGAAAGCTCCTAACTCAACGGTAGGCGCAAGGGTGTCGGTGGCTTCATCCGAACAGTTCCAAAAAAACAGCGCTACTCCAAGGGCTGCCCAAAGTTTTTGGTGGGTTTTCATGGTAAAATATATTGAGGGTTGAAAGGAAAAAGTTTTAAAACAAGGTAATGATAAAGTTATGCCAATTTACTTGGAGGGGATTACGGCAATCATCGCGATTTCGAGGCGGGCGTTGCGTGCCAAGTTCGAGACCTCTACCGTTGCCCGAGCAGGCGGGGCCTGTTTGAAGTAGGTAGCGTAAATTTGGTTCATTTCGGTGAAATCGTTCAAATCGTTTAAGTAAACGGTCGTTTGCACCACATGATCGAAGTCGGAACCGGCGGCTTTTAACACAGCTTGTAAATTTGCCATCACTTGGCGTACTTCGGTAGCTAGGCTTTCGCTTTGCATTTCGCCGGAAACAGGGTCTCGTCCAATCTGCCCGGCTAGGTAAAGGGTGTTCCCCACTTTAATGGCTTGGCTGTAAGGACCTACAGGCAGTGGGGCTTTATCGGTACGGATTTCCTGCGGAGTGAGGTCGGGCATTACGGTGATTTCTTTCACCACCTCTTTTTGCTGCGTTTGGGGGGGCTGGCAAGCGGTTATATACCCTAATGTACCTACCATAAGAATGGGTAATATGCGTTTCATACGGTTTAGAATTTTCGGTCGAATATTTCTTTCATGATAATTGCATCGCGGATGTTATCGGGCGAGGATACTATTTTCTTGATCGAAAACTTTTTCTTTTTACGGGGCTTGGGCTCACGGATTTTAATGCTTTTTAGCTTCTTTTTGCTAAGAGGTTTCCCAAAGTTTTTGTCGGGTTTGTACTCATCGTCTAAGAACCGTTCTGCTTTTTTGGTAATGGTTTCAGGTCCTTTCCTTTTGCGTAGTTCTTCTTCGTATTCGCGTGGATTTTTAAACCGTTCTAACAAATCTTTGAAAGAAAGCTGTTCTTCTTCAGGTTCTTCTTCACGTTCGGGTATTTCAAATAAGGAGGGCGAGTCGTCGTCATCCTTTTCGTCCATGGTTGGCGAAAGCGGTTTAGGTTCTGGCTTACTCTTTTTTCGGTAAGGCACATTGGGATGCGGAGGGGGTTGTACTTCCGTAGGGCGTTGCGAAGCCTTACGCTTTTTAGCTTTTTTGTTTGAGGTAGAAAGCCAATAAAATAAAAGTCCTAACAGTGGGACGAGTATGTCCATCCAATTATCCATAATAGCACAAGTTTAATATAAAGGGAAATTAGAAAAGGGAAAGCAGGAAACCAAACGGTTTTATCTAGGGAGATTTTCGCGAAACCAATCTTCTGCCGAATCAGTCTGTTTTTCAAAGGGGGTTTCGCTCTTCACTTTTTTCTGGGCGTTGCGAATTGCCTGTGTGATGAATTTGTGGCTGAGTTCCTCCTCTTCTTTAAATCCCATAGTTTTGAGCAAAGTATGGAAACGCTCGCTGGTAAACCGTTGGAATAGCAGGCTATCCAACGATTCAAAATAAGTAAGCCACATAGAAGCAGCAGGAATGCGTCGTAGAGCTTCAAGCAAATGTTGCTCTGGAGTAGGAGTAGGGTAGTGCTCAGCAACCATAAAATGATAAGAGGCATTGGGTAATTTTTCCAATTGCGGGTCTTGTACTATTTCTGAGGCTGCAATCGAAACCACTTGAGAGGGATTCAGGCTTGCCTTCGATAGCGCCGTAGCAGTGTGTAACGGCAGCTCCGCATTCTGTAGTACAAATTCAAGTTCGCGCTGCGTTTCGGGAAAGAACGAAATAAGCACTACTATTTGCTTGCGCTGCATGAGCTCTTGCGCCGTTAGGAAGATGCCTTGGTAACGTGTAGACTTCTCTGCCCAAATTCGATCTGCCAGTAAGGTAGGGCGAGCTTCCTTCTTTTTTAAAAATGAAAACATTAGCTCAGTATTTTTTAGAAAAAAAAGCGAATAGAAGATACAAAAAAAAGGAACTCTAGGCGAACAGCAGGATGCTTCTTGCTGTTATACTTGCGACAGTGTTGCATAAAGCAAAATAACCTTCTAGCTTTGTAATCTTAAGTTCGCTAAACCTGACGGAAATTTACCCATGCGTTCACTTTTCGATAAATTTAACTTAGATGTCTTAGGCGTTTCAGCCTCTGGGCTTTGCCTCTTACATTGTTTGCTCACCCCCGTGATAGTAGCACTTTTCCCATTTTTAGGGGCTACACTACTCGATAACCTTTTGTACGAAGGGGCTTTTGTGGCATTCAGCGCAGTAGTGGGAGTAACCTCGTTAAAGTCGGGTTACCAAAAGCATCATAAGAAAAAAGCGTATTACTTTTTAGGATTTGCCCTGCTATTTTTTTGCGCAGGTTTTGTAGAGCACGATTTACTTTGGGCAACCCTGTTTCACTCTACCGGCAGTGTTTTATTGGCTACTGCCCACATTGTAAATTGGAAACTTCTAAAGGCACACTGTACAATATGCCCGGCATAATGTTTTTTTTGGTATGATATCCCAATTTTTTAAGCTGCTCATTTTAATTCCGGTTCGTGTGTATCAGTGGATGATCTCTCCTCTGTTGCCAGCGGCGTGTAGACATACACCCACCTGCTCGCAATATATGGTAGAAGCCTTGGAAGAATGGGGCCCTTGGCAAGGTTTACTGCTCGGCTTGAAACGCATCGGGCGCTGCCATCCGTGGGGTACTTCGGGCTACGACCCCGTTCCTAAACGGAATGACGCCCAAAAGTAAGTTTTTACAAACGTATTAGAAGGTATATCTGTTGAGCCAGTATGGAAACGCTCACCAAAGAACACTACAAAGTAATGGGGATGACCTGCGCAGCCTGTGCAGTGAGTCTAGAATCATACCTCAATCCTGTAAAAGGTGTTGAAGATGTTAGTGTGAACTACCCCAATCAATCGGTTACCATCTGTTACGATACCGATCAAGTTCCCTTAAGCCAGCTCCAACAAAAAGCCAAGGAAATAGGGTATACAATCCTCTCGAACGATGAGGCAAAATCGCATGATAAGCTAGAAGAAAAACGCTTAAAAACGCTGCAGTGGAAGTTAATGGCAGCATCGGTGTTTTCTTTACCAGTTTTTATGATGTCCATGTTTTTACAAGGCGTAGTCCCTTACGAAAAATGGGTCATGCTGCTGCTTACACTGCCTGTATTAGGTTGGAGCGGCGCTGAGTTTTTTACCATCGCCGCCAAGAAACTGCGCCATGGGACTACCAATATGGATACACTCGTTGCCTTGAGTACTGGAGTAGCTTTTTTATTTAGTGTATTCAACACAGTGTATCCGGATTTTTTTCTATCACGAGGGCTACAGCCCGATGTGTACTACGAGTCTGCCGTAATCATTATTACTTTCATTTTATTAGGCAGGTTTTTAGAGGAACGTGCTAAAAAGAAAACCGCTTCGGCTATTGAAAAACTGATGGGGCTTACGCCAAAGCAAGTTACGGTAATTCGAAATGGCGAAGAACAGGTCATCTCCTTAGAAGAAGTAATCAAAGGAGAACTGATTATACTGAAACCCGGGAGCAAAGTGCCAGTTGATGGCAAGGTAAAAAGGGGGGAATCGTTTGTAGATGAAAGCATGATTACCGGCGAACCCGTCCCCGTCCCCAAAACCAAAAAAGATACAGTGTATGCAGGAACAATCAATCAAAAGGGAACGCTACGCATTATTGCACAGCAGATTGGAAACCAAACCCTCTTGGCACAGATTATACGGCAAGTAGAGCAGGCACAAGCTAGCAAACCACCGATTCAGAAACTTGCCGATCGTATCTCAAGTATTTTTGTGCCCACCGTGATTGCGCTCGCTATAGCCTCGGCGATAGTGTGGTATATTGCCAAACCGGATGAACCTACTTTTGCACTGCTAACACTGGTTACCGTGCTTATCATCGCTTGCCCGTGTGCCCTTGGTCTGGCGACCCCTACCGCATTGATGGTAGGCATTGGGAAAGGAGCACAGCAAGGGATTCTTGTAAAAGATGCGCCTACGTTAGAAACTGCCTACAAAACCGAAGTGTTAGTGCTTGATAAAACCGGGACAATCACCCAGGGAAAACCAACCGTGAACGAAGTTGTGTGGGCAAAGCAGGCAGATCCTCGCTTTCTTTCCGGCGTAATCTACAGCTTAGAAAATGTCTCTGAACATCCTATTGCCGAGGCGATTGTAAACCATTTTGCGGAAGCTAAAGCAGATTTTGACCTTGAGAAATTCGAGAGTTTAACCGGCAAAGGCATCAAAGCCTTTGTAGAAGGAACGATGTATTGTGCAGGGAACGAAGCTCTGATGCAAGCAGAAGGAGTACAGTTTTCAGAAGAGATGCAACAAAAAGCACACGAGCTGCGAACAGAGGCGCAAACTGTTGTGTATGTTGCCCAAGGAAAGCAAGGCGTTGCTTTGTTAGCCATTGCCGATCGAGTGAAGCCTTCGTCGGTAGAAGCGGTAAACGCCTTGCAACAGCGGGGCATTGCCATCCATATGCTTACCGGCGATAATGTAGAAACCGCAAATGCAATAGCCGCTCAGGTGGGTATCCAACATGTGAAGGCGGAGGTTCTGCCCGAACAAAAAGGAGCGTATATCCGTGAATTGCAAGCACAAGGATACCGCGTAGCCATGGCAGGCGATGGCATTAACGATGCTGAAGCCTTAGCTACTGCCGATGTTGGCATTGCCATGGGCAGTGGTACTGATATTGCCATGGAAAGTGCTGGAATTACCCTGATGCACTCCGATTTACAACAAATCGCAAAAGCATTGCACCTTTCGAGTGCGACCCTGCAAACCATTCGGCAAAATTTATTTTGGGCATTTGTGTACAATGTTGTTGCTATCCCGGTAGCAGCAGGGGCGTTGTACCCAACATTTGGCTTTTTGTTGAACCCCATGGTGGCGGGTGCCGCTATGGCAATGAGTTCGGTATCGGTGTTGGGGAATAGCTTGCGCTTACGGGGCAAAAAGCTTTGAGGGGTCTCTATGGGGAAAAACGATAGCTTTTCTTGGCGCATGTAGCTAGGCTATCCGAGCACTTGTGCCTTAAATTCTTGGAAAGGCAGTGCTTCGGTATAGAGCCGGTCAGAATATAGCGATACCAACACTTTAATATAAGAGGGTTTATTGTTTACCAATACGAGCTCTAGCAATACATTGCCAAACAACTGATTGAACAACCCTCCTTCCGCTTGGGGCATGTGTGGCTTTAGGTAATACTTTTCGATAGTTTCTACATAGGTAGCTCGATCGTAAATACGGCGGTCGGATACGCTGAGTCGATATCCCATTGGTAATACGCGTTCCTTCATTAAATCAAACAAAAAACAAAAGGTTTCTTCGGAGAACAAATTGGCGTTGTATGAAATGGCAAACCCATTTGCATAAGCTGTTTCTAAAATGTGAACATTGAGTAAATCGGGTTGGTTACGGCGTTTTTTTTCGTAGGCTTGTTCGATCATGTGCAATACACCTTTAAATGCACCTTCGTTTAGCCAACGAAAATAGTTTTGCCCGTAGCGCTGGCTTCGTTTGATAGGCTCGGTAACAAAAGGAACTTTTTGGGTATTCGATGTTTCTTGTGTTGGGAATAGTTGTTTCAAGATTTTTTCGAAGAACGACATGGCAAGGTTGTTTGATAAAGGAAATTCATTTTAGCGCTAATCTGATTTCTATAATTGGCAAAACTTTCTTCTAATGACGAAGTTTTTCACTTTCTTTAAAAACATAAAAGGTTTCAACTCTTCGAAAGTCAAAACCTTTTAAAAATACAGCATAACTATGCGCTATTTAAACATTAACTTTTGGGGGGCTTTTTGGTGCAGACACCCCCGGAGGAAGTGGTAAATCAACATCAGGGGCTTCTTGTGAAATACCTCCATCGTTACCATTGTCTTCTGTGTTTTCCAACATAATGTAACGAAAAGCGGCAATTACAAAAGCTACACAGACTAATAGAACCGATATATACATCGGGTTTTCTGCAACATAATTCCAAAACATGCTAATAGTTTAATTTATTAAAAGATAGATGAATATACGTTTTTTTTCTTTCATAACAACGTACTAGAGTATTTCAAGCAACGTTTCGCAAGATTTTTCAAACGGAATTACATGTATTTATTCAAATGTTTCACCTTTAGCTTATTTGCCAACTTTTTTGCATGCCATCCTCGTTCGTTTTTCAATTTGGGATTGGCACCTAGCCTCATGAGCGTGCGTACGGCTTCTGCATCATTAGCGCGGACGGCATGATGCAATGGCGTTTCTAGGGCAAAATCTTGCTTATTGACCCCTACAGTTTTTGCGAGCGTTTGCAGTGCTTCATACATGCGGTATCGGGCAGCAAGGTGTAGCGGATTCCATCCTTTAAGTGGGGTAACACCATTGGGAGCGGCTTTGCCCAAGGCAATAAAAATGGCTTCATTCCCATTTTGTGCTGCTGTTTGGAGCAAGGTTACTTCGGTAGGGAGTTGGTAGTAGCCGGCTTCTGCATCGATGGCAAGTGCCTGTTGCATCCATTCGATACGGTTGAGGCGTAGCCCTGCATCGCCAAGGGCAAGGAGAGCCGCTTTTCGGAATTCTTCGGTGCTGGTAGGTAATGCGGCTTGTATTGGTTCTGTGGCTGCACCTTGTAGCAGAAGAAGCACTGCGGCTTCGTGTTGCTGGTAGGCTAGTGCAAGTTGAAGCGCAGATTCGCCAAGGGTGTTGGTGGCGGAAAGTGAGCTGCCCTTTCGGATGAGGTACAAGGCGATGGCTTCTTGCTGTTGTTGCAAGGCTTGCATCAATAGGGTGTTTCCTTGCGCATCGGTAGTGTTGAGTGCAATTCCCTTATCGATGAGCAACCGTACCATGTTTTCAGCGCCTTGGCGGAGGGCAAACGTAATGGGAAGCAACCCATTGGGGAGCGGATCGCGGAAGTTAATCCCTCGTTCGATTAGCATCCTCCCGAAATTTCCTTTATCAGCGCTAATAGCAGTTTGCAGTAATTGAGGTGAAAGGTTCTCCGGCGCTACATACCCCAATAGCAAGCGAAAGGCATTTTCGTTGTTTTGGAGCATAGCTTCTTCAAGGAGAGTGCGACCTTGTATATTGCTTTGCAGCGCCGAGGCTTTTGATTCTAGCAGGAGCTGCAAGATGGAAATGTTTTGTTGGGTGAGCGCCACAAATGGCATAGGATTTTTTCCGGCAGGGGTATTGTTTACATCGGCTTTTTTCTGATGAATTAAAAAGCGTAGTACATCTTCGGCGTTGTGTTCGGTGGCAAGATATGCCAACCGGCTCGGGTCTTTTTCTGCCCTGGCAGGAAGTGCCGCTAGGTGTTCGAAGAAGAAATCGACAGCGAGGAGCTGATTTTCCTTTACGGCGTATTCTAAAGGAGAGAACCCTTGGTAATTGCCTACTTGCGCGAGTACGTTTTGTGCATGGGCTTTTTCTAGGTAGGTAATATCTCCCTGGGCAACTTTTTGATAAAATTCTTGGGCAAAATCGCTGTGGATGTTGGCGCGTTGCCTTTTAGCTTCAGGGTGATTTGGGTCGCATGCGAGGGTTTCATCGAGTAGGGTTATCTCTTCTAAAGGCGAGTTTGCCAATTGCGATTTAAAATAGAGGGCTTCGGCATAGCAATCTTGCTTTTGGAGGGCTTCATCCAAAAACCGGTTGCGGAACGTAGCAAATGCTTGTGTACCATACTCTCGGAAAAGTTGATGCTTCCGTTTGGCGGCGGCTAGGAGGGTGGTAGGGTCAGGATTGGCATCCGTTTCCAAAGGGCACGTAACACTTCGGCAGGGCATCAGGTCGGTTTGGTAGCGTTCTCCATAAAGCATCGCACGCATTTCGCGTTCAGCTTTTTGCTGTTGTTGTTGGTAATACGTTGCCATGCAGGCATGGTATTCTGCTTGGGAAAGGTAGCAGTTTTCACTGCTTTGGTACACTACTTTAGCGGCATTGTCGAGGGCAATTTTTTGCCCTTCTTCCGCATTTTGTATTTCTTGGTTATAGCTTTCTTCGATGGATTGCTGCACATCGCGCTCTAAGGCACGCGTAAGGTTGCGGGGTTCTTTGCGGTCGGGAAAAATACGGCTTGCTTCATAAAACTGTTGGGCGGCGGCAATGTAGTTGCCTTCTTGGCGGAAACGTTCTCCGGCTTGTAGGCTTTCTGTATAGACTTCGGTTAAAAACCGATTGATATCGCCAATCTGCTCGGCAATGTAAGCGCTGCGTTCAGGAAGAAACTCTTCAGCGGCAGCAAATTTTTCGCGAGCCGCAAGGAAATCGTTGATTTGGGTGCCCATTTGCAAGAGTTGACGCGCCTGTAAGTCGAGCTGTTTGAAACGAGCCAACCGACGCGTAATTTCTTCGATACGCTCAGGGTGTTGGATTTTGCCTGGTATTAGCTGCTCGGCTTGTTGGTAATACGAGAGAGCCGCTAAAAATTTCCCTTCGCGGTACAATTGGTTCGCTTGGCTCTCTAAGTTGGTAAAAGCTCCTAGTTCGCGTTGTAGGGCTTCGCGTTGCCGGCGAGGGGCGGGTTCTGAAGGGTTCAATTCGATAGCTTGGGAAAACCACCGTATAGCTTGGCGGTTATCGCCTTCTTCTTGGGCTTGTTGCGCCTTAGCCATAAAATGATTGTAGGCTTGCTGTTGGAACGAAGTTCCCCCGCCGAAGGTAACCGATTGAATAAATACGGCTTGCAAATTCACTTCATCTTCGATAATCCGTCGGGCTTCTAGGGCATCCGCTCCTTCAAACAATTTAGCCCACGGAATTTCGCGGCTGTGTGCTTTACTCCACGTACCTCCCGATGGGGGTAAATCATTCACCTCAAACACAAAATAGCCGAGTTTCTCGTTATCGGAACGTGCCCGAGCCCTCAGTTTCAAGTCGATTAAACTGAACAGCGCTATATCGGTTTGCCGAATATCCGGCGTAGCAAAGGCACTGCCGTTAAAACGCACTTGGTTGCCTACATACCATTGAATAGAGGTAGTAACCCTACATACCTCTTCCTTGGGCTCGAAGGTATAGCGGAGGGTAAGGCTATTTAAAAATGGCATGGGCGATTCGCTCACGGCAGCAAACTGTGGATGCCAATCGGTTAAAGTAACAGTGCCTGAGGTAACTACCGGCGTTTGTGCTATGGCGGATGCCGCCCATAACCACACAAAAAATGTATATAGTTTTTTCATATAGATGAGATGTTTAGCAGTAAACAATCAACGATTTACTCAACATATAATATAGGCTCTCTATAAAAAGACGCTTTCCTTTTTCTAAAGATGATGTATAAGAAGGTAAAAAAACTTAAAAGGCACTAGAATAGATGCGCGCTAAGGTGGCTCCTAAACGCGAAACCATAGCACAAGCCGCCTCCCAAGTAGCTGCTGAGAGCGTAACGTTGCCTAAGTATTGCGGTGAGGTGGAAAATTCACTCGACGATTGCAAGTTAGGAAACAAGGCTTTCAGGCGATGAAACCGTAAGAAAGGATGCGCATCGAGTGCTTTACGACGCAACGGAGCGGGCAGTTCTTTCCATAAGCAAGCCGCTTGTTGCTTCGGTGCAGAGAGATGCTCCCGCATTTCGTTCGGTATCCCTTCGGAAAGAACATATGAAGCTTTTACAGGGCGTACAGGCTTGAGTTGTCGTTGCTTTCTGATTCCCATTTTTTCGAGGGTTTCGCCTAATGTGGCAATGTA
>CAYMYI010000009.1:0-25087 GCA_964394585.1 uncultured Roseobacteraceae bacterium | reverse complement strand
AGTCAGGGTGATAAGCCGCATGGTAGTACAAGGTTTCACAGATGCGTAGCGGATGAGCCGGGGCGTGGTCGAACTTGCGTTGGAACAGTGCCTGCCCTGCATGTATTCGGAAAGGGAAATAGCGCGCACCCCGGCCAATGAGCTGCGCTTCGGCAACGGTAGTACTTCGCAGTGCTTTTGTGGTAGCTGCTTTAGGGGTTTCTAAACGCACAATGTCGAACAAGTTCAATACATCCCAGCCTTCGTTGAGTTTATCGACGGCAAAAATTGCACGATAGGGACTTTCGGGGCTTTCTAGCCGATGTAGAGCCAACTGTTTCGCTTCACTTTCAGCGTGGCTGTTTACAATTAAACAAGCACTTTGCGCAAAAGAAGTTTTGAGTTCCGCTACCAATTGCTCTATAGAAGGCATTTGTTGGAAAAACACGGCTACTTGTTCTGGTATTTCGCTTTGTTGCCCTACTTGGGATAGTTCAGCAGGATTGAGGTGTTGCAAGCGTTGGGTAAACTCAGTAAAAAAAGCATGACTATGTGCAATGGTATTCGATTTAAAAAGAACCAAGGGTTTGGTGGCAATACCGTGCTGCTCGAATATTTTTTGCCGATATTGGCTCAGCATTATTGCCCGTAGCGCTCTTTGCCAAGCAGAGCCTTCAGTTTGTAGTACTTCAACTTGTTTGGCGTATCCTTGTTCATAAAATTGCTTTAGGGAGTAGTTAAACAAGAGTTTATCAGTGTATTTTTCGCGAATGAATGGATTGGTGAAATCTGCCGTAGCCGTAAATTCAAGTAGAACGTTTTCAGGATGCGCTAAAAAGATACGTTGTACGGTTCGCTCCCAACTTTCGAGCGATTGGGCTTCGGTTTTTGGTAGCTTTCCCCGCTTAGTTTCTGCATTAATATGGTGGGCTTCATCGGAAAGCAGCACTACTTTTTGTTGAGTGAATGCTTCGTAGGTCATGCCATTTTCGCGTGGGGCGTTCAACTGTCGGTGGAGCCCTTGCACGGTGGTAAACACAATTCGTATTTCATGCTGCGCAGGGATTTCAAAATTGCTTACCTCTTGTAAAGGGACCTGCTGCGAAGCTATTTGTAGTGGGTTCGCAAACACATATTTGGGCGAACGCACGTTAAGAAAGTTCTCTTTAGTTTTTGCCAGTACGGTATTGCTATTGACAAAAAACACGAAGTTTCGGTAGCCAGCTTGGTACAACTGTACGATACAACCTGCCATTACCAAGGTTTTTCCGCTGCCCGTTGCCATATGAAACAACCGGTGGTAGGGCGCTTCAGCGAGTGATGTGCTGCTTTCTGCAAAACGTTGGAGGGCTTCTAGTTGGTAAGGGCGAAGCGGGAGGGCAGGGTTTAACTGCGAGAAAAGGTCATCCATTGGGGCAAGTAGTTTTAGCAATTTTACGCCATTTGTGCAGAAAATGACAAGGTTACATGCTTTAACGTATATTAACTAAACTATCATGAATTATATAATTGCTCTCTGAACAAAAAGTAGATGCAGGTGTTTATGGTAGTGTTACTATTAAAAAGAACTTATTTACTATATGTCTCCAATACAGCTCATATTAAATGAAAGTTATTATTTGAAAGATCCGCAAAATACCGAATTAGGCAGGCGGATTATTTCAAAAAGTATTTATTTGATTGATGAACTGGGCTTTGAGCAGTTTACATTCAAGAAATTAGCTACCGCAATAGGTTCAACGGAAGCCTCCATCTATCGGTATTTTGATAATAAACACCGGCTGCTTAACTATTTAGTAGCGTGGTATTGGAGTTGGGTTGAATATCAAATTGAGTTTCAAACGCACTTTTTGGTAGAACCCCGAAAGAAAATACAGAAAATCATTGCACTATTGGCTCAAAACATTGAACTCGACCACTCTTTTCAGCACATCGACGAGATTGTGTTGCACCGTATCGTAGTGGCAGAATCAGATAAAACCTATTTAACCAAAAATGTGGATTCGGATAACCAAGAAGGGCTATTTAAAGGGTATAAATCGCTATGTAAGCGTATTGCCTCTGTTATTTTGGAAATCAACCCATCGTACCCGTACCCACATTCGCTTGTAAGCACAGTGCTAGAGGCGTCGCATCAACAGGTGTTTTTTACCGAGCATCTGCCCTCGCTTTCTGACTTACCCACAGACAGCAATCAGCGTTGTAATATTTTACGCGACTTCTTAGAAAACTTGGTTTTTCAAGCGCTCAATTACGTTCCTCAACCAAAATTAAACGATTGAAAATTTTGCATAACGCTATGGAAGCCAAAATCGAAAATAGCCATTCTAAATTTACCGGACGCCCGGTGCAGCGCTTATTTAGCATGCTGAGCGGCGACACTCGAGAAGTCATTTATGTGTATGTATACGCCATTTTTAATGGCTTGATTAATTTGAGTATTCCTCTGGGCATCCAAGCCATCATAGGGTTGATTATCGGCGGGCAGTTTTCTACCTCTTGGGCGATTCTCATCTTTGTGGTAGTGCTTGGAGTGGCTGCTACCGGAGGCATGCAAATTATGCAGATGTCGCTCACAGAGATTCTGCAACAACGTGTATTTACCCGCTCCGCTTTTGAGTTTGCCTATCGCATCCCCCGTTTCGATCCCAAGGCAATTAGTAATTATTATCCGCCTGAACTAATCAACCGCTTTTTTGATGTGATGTCGATTCAGAAAGGCTTACCCAAAATTCTGATAGATTTCTCTACGGCAGCGCTCCAGATTTTGTTTGGTTTACTTTTGCTAGCGTTTTACCATCCGTTTTTCGTGTTTTTTGGAGTTACACTTATAACGGTACTGATTGTGATTATTCGCTACACTGGCCCGAGAGGGTTGCAAACCGGGCTGAAGGAATCAAAATATAAGTACGAAGTAGCCCACTGGCTCGAAGAAATGGCGCGCACCATGACCACGTTTAAGCTCGCCGGAAATAGCCCCCTTCCCCTTGAGAAAATGAACATTTTCGTAGGAAATTACCTGAAGGCTCGGAAGGCTCATTTCCGTGTACTACTGTGGCAATATGGACACATCACCGTTTTTAAAACTATTATTACAGCGGGGCTACTCATTCTTGGTAGTGCCTTGATGATTCAGCAAGAAATCAACTTAGGGCAGTTTGTAGCTTCGGAAATCATTATTCTTTTAGTGATTGCCTCGGTTGAAAAACTCATCTTGAGTATGGAATCTATCTATGATGTATTGGTAGGTTTAGAGAAGGTAGGACACATTACCGATATCCAACTTGAAGGGGAGAAAGGGACTTCGTTCCAAGAATTTGATACGCAGAAAGGAATCAGCATTTT
The DNA here is from genome assembly GCA_964394585.1 of uncultured Roseobacteraceae bacterium. Taxonomy (GTDB): domain Bacteria; phylum Bacteroidota; class Bacteroidia; order Cytophagales; family Flammeovirgaceae; genus CAYUJH01. The sequence goes on along the minus strand of CAYMYI010000009.1, from coordinate 21,763 downwards.
GGCAAAAGACCTCATCTATCAGTACCCTGAAACACAGCAACCAACCCTTAAAAAATTAAATTTCAAGGTGGAACCTGGCGAAAAAGTGTGCATTTCAGGGTTCAATAGTGCAGGGAAATCTACCCTTGCCGATATTGTTGCCGGTTTGCACGACGATTTTAAAGGGACTTTAAGTTACAATAATGTACCCTTAGGAAATATCGAAATTAACAGTTTGCGGATGGTGATTGGCGATAACCTTCGCCAAGAAGATTTATTCTATGGCACGCTTGCCGATAATATCACTATGGGAAATTCTTCTATTTCTACACAGGAAATTCTTACGACAATCAATGCCTTAAAACTTGATGACTTTCTGCAAAGTACTCCGGAAGGTTTCAATACCCAAATATCGCCGGAAGGCTCTAAGCTTTCGAGTAGTATTATTCGCAAAATCTTACTTGCACGGAGTTTAGTGAAACACCCGCGCCTGTTAGTATTGGAAGATTTTATGACCAACCTCGACTACGACGACTGCCAGTGCATTCTGGATTACATCGTAGGGAAAGAACATGAATGGACGGTGTTTGCGGTTTCGAACGATCCGCTCATTGCTTCGCGTTGCGATAGGGTCATCGTGCTGAAAGACGGAGAGATTATCGATGATGCTCCTTATGCAGATATCAAAACAAAATCATACTTTGCTACTGTTTTCCGATAGGAACCTATCAAATACAGTCATCAAAGTGGGGTATTTAATATGTTAAACATATCAAAAAATAGCGTGGAAACTAAAATAGACACTCAACAATTTAGTGCCTTTAAAGAAGTCTATCACCCTTGGTTGAGCAGAGCTTTAGCAGGCTGGCTGGTAGGCTTTTTATTCATCGTGATTGTGATGATGTTTTTGCCATGGACACAAAACATACAGGTAGATGGTAGAGTAACCTCTTTACGGCCCGAGCACCGGGCGCAAACCATCCATGCGACTATTCCCGGGCGAATTGAAAAATGGTATGTGGGTGAAGGAGATTATGTGCACCGTGGCGATACGATACTGTTCCTCTCAGAAGTTAAAGATGATTACTTCGACCCTGACCTCTTGGAACGTACCCAAGATCAGGTAAAAGCCAAGGAGATGAGCTTCCAATCGTATGAAGAAAAAGTGAGAGCGCTTGAAGCGCAGATTCAAGCATTGGAGCAGGTGCGTTGGCTAAAGTTAGAGCAAGCGCGCAATAAAGTAGAGCAAACAGAGCTGAAATTACAAGCCGATAGCGTAGCCTATGAAATGGAGTTACGAAATTACGATATCGCCGATCAGCAGTTTCAACGCCAAGAAAAACTTTATGACCAAGGCTTGAAGTCGCTTACAGAATTGGAGGCTCGTAAACTCAAATTTCAAGAAGCGCAGAACAAACTTACTGAAACGCGTAACAAGTTGCTTTCTACGAAAAATGACTTATTGAATGCGAAGATTGAACTGAACTCCATAGAGAACGATTACAACGATAAAATATCCAAGGCTCGTTCTGAACGAATGAGTGCACTTTCTTCGCAGTTTTCTGCCTCCGCTGATTTAGCCAAACTCAAAAATCAGTATACTAACTATCAACAACGTGCCGGGTTTTACTACATTATTGCCCCACAAGAAGGGTACATCACTAAGGTAATAAAAACAGGCTTAGGCGAAACTGTGAAAGAAGGAGAGGCGGTAGTAACGTTTATCCCCGGAGATTTAGAGTTGGCAGTCGAATTATATGTAGAACCGATTGATCTACCACTTGTCGATCTTGGTAACGAAGTCCGTTTACAATTCGACGGTTGGCCGGTACTGGTATTCAATGGGTGGCCTAACATCTACTACGGAACGTTTGATGGGAAAGTCGCCGCAATCGATAACATCACTTCAGAAAATGGGAAGTACCGAATCTTAGTAGCACCTGATTCGGCTAAAAATCATCATCCGTGGCCTAAACAATTGCGGATGGGTTCAGGCGCACGCGGAATTGCTTTGCTAAACGAGGTGCCGGTATGGTATGAGCTATGGCGTCAGCTTAATAGCTTTCCGCCCGATATGTATGGTAATCAAAATCCGGATCCTAATAAAGCAAAAGGAAAGAAAAAATAATCATCCTGCTTAAAATAATATTCTACTATTAAAGACATTCACATTTTATGCGCTTTTTACGCTACATAGTTGTACTCTTGTGGTGCTTCTTTTGCCTCATGAACGTAGGATGGACACAAACCGATACTACTCAACAACTGGTGGTATCGCCACAGTGGTTTGTCGAAATGGTAAAGGCTTATCATCCACAGTCGTTTCAAGCAGGGCTTATTACCGAAGCAGCTCGGCAAAAACTGCGCGAAGCTCGGGGTAAGTTCGACCCCGAATTATACAGCGAGTACGACCAAAAAATGTTTGACGATAAAAATTACTTTAGCATTCACGAGAGTGGTGTAAAAGTTCCCACATTAGGTGGGGTTCAAGTTAAAGCATCGTTTAAACAAAATGAAGGTATATTTCTGAATCCGGAGAACAACGTTCCCGAACAAGGGCAAGGCGTGATAGGGGTTTCCCTCCCTTTGCTTCAAGGGCTACTTACAGATGAACGCCGTACAAGGCTGCGCCAAGCAAAAGCAAACCAGGATATGGCGGATGCCGAACAAATCTTGGCGCTCAATAGCTTGCTATATAATGCCTACTCTGCATATTGGGAATGGACCGGCGGCTATTATCAGTTGCGTGCTGTGGAAGAGTTTGAAAAGGCAACGAGAATTCGGTTTGAAGCTATACGTAATAACTTTTTCCAGGGGGATAAAGCGGCAATCGACACAACCGAATCGCTCATTCAGTGGCAAGAAGCCCAAAGAATGTTGCAGGAAAGCCGGGCAGAGTATCAAAAATACTACTTTGATTTACGAAACTTTCTCTGGGATGAACGCGGATCGCCCATTACACTCCCTGCAGAGGCTATTGAACCCATCAATTTTCCCGATTTTCCGCTTGCCCAAATCTTTTCAGAAGACTCACTAGTAATTTGGATGGAGACACAACAGTTTGCGCATCCGAAACTAAGAAAAGGCAGGGCTAAACAAAGTATATTGGAAGCAGAAAAAAGGCTGAAAGCTGAGAAATTGAAGCCTATGGTAAATGTAGAATACAACTTACTAGCAGAGGGAACAAACTTTGGGAATAACAATTCTCACAATAATGGGGGAACCTATCAGCAAAATTATGTTTTTGGAGTTGATGCTAAGTTCCCCATATTCCTAAGAGAAGCCAGAGGGGCTTTTCAGCAGGCTAAAATCAAAATACAAGACAATGAACTTGAATTATGGCAGGCTCAACAAGAAGTTCGTAACAAAGTTCAAGCATATTTCCAACAAACGCGCTTACTACGCAGCCAAGTAGAACAGTATGCCGAAACCGTAGGGCTTTATCAGCGGATGGTAGAAGCAGAACGGATCAAGTTCGACAACGGAGAAAGTTCTTTATTTTTAGTAAATAGCCGTGAACTAAAATGGATTGAAGCACAACAAAAATATTTGAAGAGCAAAGTGAAATACTTTAAGACTTTAGCAGCGTTTTATGAATCTATGGGGCTGCTACACTTGCAATAAACTCTCACAATTAGCAAACTTTACAAAATTAAGTCATCTCCGTTCGGAGATGGCTTTTTTGTGCTTTGAATTTGTGGGGTGTAAGTAATGCTCCGTCATTTTACCAAAAAGCAAAAAAAAAGCAAATTAGTGAGCGGGAGAATTTGAAATATCCTACAAATACGTCAAGATATCCATTCTTTTTTCTTGACCACAGCAGCCTTTTATCACGCCTCATTCGTGTGTTAATCACAAATCTCTTTCTCGTATACTTTCATTTCAAATGTAAAATGTTGTAACAAAAAAAAATAAAATGTAAATTGTTACACATAATGAAACAATTATACTGTTTTAAAGAATCGTTACTACTTTTTTTGCTCGTTAAAAGAGTTGGTTTAGCTCTTGGCGAAACCAATCAACCATGTGCATCTTGTAGTGGGTATTCTTTAAAGGGCATTCGCTCTCCTTCACATAGAATACACCATTTAAAATTGAACGAGTAAAATACTAACATCGGACCTTAAAAAGGTTTTAAATTACCTCTGCCTTCGAAAATTCGAAGAGTCTGTGAGCCACCTTTTTGTTCGGATTTTTTCCACGATGTTTTATTCATTCCTATTGTGCTTAAAGGATTTCCCTCAAAGCTCTACCAAGCTCTGATAAAAAGGAGAAAGTTACGTATTATGAATACTTATACCTCAGGACAGTCAAACCAGGGAAATCTTCAACATACATAAATCTTGATATAAAAAATAAAGTCGAGGTAGTATAACTACTTCGACTTTACATATGAGCTATGAAGCTATTTTCAGAATTTAGGGACTATTTATCCTAGTTTAAAGTTTATAGGAAGAATCATACGTTGTCTTACAGCACGACCTCTTTGCTTACCTGGTTTCCACTTTTTCGACTTTTCAATTACTCGAATAGCTTCTTCATCGCAACCGGCACCAATACCACGCACCACTTTTACATCGGTAAGCGTACCATCTTTATCTACTACAAATTGCACATATACTTTGCCTTCCACTCCCATACGACGCGCTTGCGTAGGATATTTAATCTGTTTAGCAACCCAACCTAGGAATGCTGCCATACCACCTTCAGGTTCTGCACTATCTTCCACAATTTCAAAAATTTCGTCAACTGCTTCCTCTTCTTCGGGCTCTTCCTCGAAAACAACTTCCTCTACTACGGTTTCTTCATCGATTTCAACATCGAGTTCAATTTCAATTTCTTCCTCGATTTCTTCTTCATCGGGAACCTCCACGATTTCTGGTTGCTGCAATTTTGGAGGGGGAGGAGGTTTCTGCTCTGTAGGGGGAATCTCGATTTGTTCTTCTACTTCTACATCGAGAGATCCTAAGTCTACAAGTTCTTGTTTATCAAAATCTTTAAACTCGAAGGCGGCCAAAATAAGCACTAAGCTCAGAGCCATCCCGATGTTGGCTAGCAGTCCTTTGTACTTGTTTACATCTACTGAGTAATATTTCTTTTGCTTCAAATCACCTTCTGTTGCACGCGATTTTTCACCATTTTTGTTAATGATGAAGGTGAACAAGTGAATAAGGTTGATAAGAAAACCAAAGAAAAAGCCAAAAAACAAGCCAACACCTACCAAGCTAACCGCATTGATGAATGAATGTCCCGCTACTAAGTTTGCAATCACCATTATTACGAAGTAAATGGCAGTGATGTCAATTCCAATTTCAACGATTAAAGTAAGTATACGGGGTATAGAAATTTTACCTCCTTTACTCACTCTTTCTTGAAATGCTTCTTTAAATGATCCCATTTCTGAATAAGTTTTTTGTTTAGTGGAAAACAAATTTTAAAAAAATATGTGGAAAATACCATAGGGAGGCTAATGAAAAACCACCTAAATATTTAGTTATATGTAAAACATATCAAAAGTAAACTTTGTTCAAAAATGTATTTGCTATGATTTCTTGAGCTTTTCTAAAAAGTTAAGTATTTTTGCAGCCCTTTAAAGATTCATACAGTTCACGATACATTTAATCATTGCCGTCATGAAAAGAACATTTCAGCCTTCGAATAGAAAAAGAAGAAACAAACATGGCTTCCGCTCTCGTATGGAGAGTGCATCAGGAAGAAGTGTCATTGCCCGTCGCAGAGCGAAAGGTCGTAAAAAGCTTACCGTTTCGGATGAAAAAAGACACAAGAGATAGTCATCGATTAGTAACCATTTAAATACAATGTTGAGATGAAAAAGCGTATTGCTAAGAAAATCTTGAAAAATCAGGATTCGTTAAAGTACAATAAGGGGCAGCTCAAGAAAGCTGAAAGTGTAATGAAGCGTAACAGCAAGGAATCGTAAGTGATTATTCCGTTGGCTGAAAAACGTTATACATTACCAAAGCGCGAGCGGCTTAAAAGTGCGCAAGAAATAAAGGAGCTTTTCTCGAAAGGTTCCTCTTTTTTTTTGTATCCATATAAGGTAAAAGTGGTTGGTAGTGTAGAACCTACCTTGCCACAGATTTTAATTTCTGTCCCCAAAAGAGTTTTCAAAAAAGCAGTTACGCGTAACCGAATAAGGAGACAAATTCGAGAAGCGTATCGGTTAGCGAAAGGACAGCGGCTCGGAGAGATTCCTTTCAAAGCAATAGCAATTATTTTTGTAGGAAAAGAGCCTAAGGTAGATTCGGATTACCTGCAAAAACGGATGGGAAAACTCCTTGATTTACTGTGTAATGAAGGAGACAAGGGCAGTAAAAAGACCAACTGATCTGTTCAATTGGTCTTGGGATATACACTACGGAGTGTCCTATTTAAGCAGGCGTTAGCCAGCCTTCAACTTCTTCTTTAGTGGGGTTTTTTACGTCTTTAAGCTTCATTTTTTTGCGCATTCCGCACACATCGTTAAAAAGCTTGTTGATTTCGGCTTTGTCGAGCGATTCCATCGTGTAAAATCCTAATTTCTGTAAAATAGGAATTAGTTCTTCGCGAATACCTCTTGCCGCATACTGTTCTTTTGTAGCGATTTGAGGTTTCTTTTCAGGTTTCATTTGAGGGAAGAAGAGGACATCTTGGATGGAAGGTTGGTTGGTCATAATCATAGTAAGGCGGTCGATACCGATGCCCAACCCTGCCGTAGGTGGCATGCCATACTCTAACGCACGTAAGAAGTCTTCGTCGAGCACCATAGCTTCGTCATCGCCGCGTTTACCTAGTTCTAGCTGTTCTTCAAAGCGTTTGCGTTGGTCGATAGGGTCGTTCAATTCAGAGAATGCGTTACAGATTTCTTTACCATTGCAAATTGCCTCGAAGCGTTCTACGAGCCCGGGCTTGCTGCGGTGTTTCTTTGCTAATGGCGACATCTCCACGGGGTAGTCGGTAATAAAGGTGGGTTGAATAAGATTGGGTTCACACTTTTCTCCAAAAATCTCATCAATAATTTTTCCTTTACCCATGGAGTCGTCGAGTGGTACATTGAGTTGTTGAGCTGTTTCTCGAAGTTGCGCTTCATCCATTTCTGAAATATCGATATTGGTAAAATGCTCGATAGCTTCAAACATAGTGAACCGTTTCCAAGGGCGTTGGAAATTGATAGTATGGGTTCCTACGGTAACCTCAGTAGTACCATGCAACGCTAAAGCTATTTTTTCCACCATTTCTTCTACTAGGTTCATCATCCACTCGTAGTCTTTATAGGCTACATACAGCTCTATTTGCGTAAACTCAGGGTTATGGAAGCGGCTCATGCCTTCGTTGCGGAAATCTTTAGAGAATTCGTAGACTCCGTCGTACCCTCCTACAATCAGACGCTTGAGGTACAGCTCATTGGCAATGCGTAGGTAGAGCGTCATATCGAGCGTATTATGATGCGTTTTGAATGGTCGCGCCGCTGCACCTCCATACAAAGGCTGTAAAATGGGAGTTTCCACTTCTAGGTAGCCTTTTGTATTCAAATATTCGCGCATTACATTCATGAGTTGGCTGCGTTTGACAAACACATCGCGAACCTGTGGGTTGATTACCAAATCGACGTAGCGTTGGCGATATCGGAACTCCGCATCGGTAACGGCATCGTATTGTTTTGCGTTTCCTTCGTCGTCAGTTGTAGTTTTTACAATAGGCAGGGGTTTTAGCGATTTGGTGAGCAAGGCAAACGCTTGTACATGTAGCGTAATTTCTCCCATTTGCGTTTTGAACACAAATCCTTTCACCCCTACGATATCGCCAATATCAACCAATTTTTTGAAAACCGTATTGTAAAGCGTTTTATCATCATCAGGGCAGAGGTCATCTCTGCGTAGATAGATTTGTATCCTGCCGGAGGCATCTTGCAGCTCGACAAAGGAAGCGCTCCCCATTATACGGATACTCATGATACGTCCGCTCAGAGCCACTTCTTTAAATGAACTTTCGTCTTTTTCAAACCCATCGAGGATTTGCTTTGCGTGGTGTGTTATGGGAAAAAGGTCAGCAGGATACGGATTGATGCCCAATTCCATCAGCTTTTCGCGCTTTTCTCTCCGTAATAATTCCTGTTCACTCAAAATCTGCATAGTTTTGCTTAGATGATTTAATCTTACATTATAAAACGGCAAAGGTACATAACTTTTTGATGTAGGGTTTTGTCGAAAAAAGAAAGTAGCAATCTTTCTTCTAGAATTATATTCCTCTCTGAGATCCAAAGCAATTTTGACGCTCGCACTTAATGCATATTATCATAAAGAAGTTATAAATGAAGCATAAACTAAACTGGAAATATGCCTTAGTTGAAATACTGATTGTAATCATAGGAGTTAGTATCGCATTTCTTCTGAATAATTGGGCAACCGATCGAAAAGATTTGCAAACTGAAAGGCTCTATCTAAAAAATATCGTTTTGGATTTGCAAACGGATATTGCTCATTTAGATAGTAATGCGAATGAAATTAATAAACAACTACAAATAGTACAGCAAGTTTTTCCTTTCTTAGGGAAGCCCGATACAGTTCGAGATACGGTGTTTATGAAAGTGTTTCAATTGGCGAGCCTTGTAGAGTTCATTCCGGAAGATGCTACTTACCAGGCACTCATCAATTCAGGAGATTTAAAACTAATACGTTCTTTTACGCTACGTGCTAAAATAGCTTCACATTATGCGAACTATCGGCACTTGCAAAGTGATTACGAACGCCAAGAAATCTTTAATAAAATGTATTTAGGCGATTTTTTCATGGATAAGGTAGATTACATGAAAGTCTACCAACGCGATTATTCGTTTATGGATGAACCTAAACTCAGGAATATATTACTCTCTTTAAAAGGCATTTTACAACTTAAGTTGAATACCACGGAGTCAGCAAAACAACGGTGTGAGCAATTGTTGGAAAATATTGAAAAAGAAGTGGTATCGGAAAGATGATAGCTATTCGAATATTCCTCCTAACTATAATGTAAGCTTGCATTACAAACATCCTCAAAAGTGTAAACCGAGCATTTCTGATTTTGTGGCAGCAGTTGCCTAAAATGAACTGATTGCTATCCACCATGTAAGGCTGCTACGTAACTAACCCAAATTTAAGTAGGGCAGAGTATAGCTAAACGGGTACCACCGTTAAGTTGTCCTTCGCATACTAAAAAAATCAAGTCGCTGGTTCGTCCAGACTTTGGAAAGTTGCGCTCAGGAAAGAAAGGATTTAAAGAAGGGGCGCAATTGGGTTAATGGTATTTTAAAATATTCTGGTTGATTAACAAAGTTGGGCTCTACGCCATCGCTAGGCGGATACCATGCGCTTTTACTGCACCTAATGAGGTATTGACGTGATTATAGTGCTTCATTAGATGATTTATCGCCCATCAATAACTGATTTTTTATTGATTTGATTGAATGTATGGCATTCCTGAGATGAAACTGTTGTCTGTACAAATAAAGTGTTAATCGGTTTTTATGCATGGTTTAATTGTTACCTTTGCTTTTGGTTAATAAATGTTATTTCACGTTGTATGCTATATTACTTTGAACTGCTTACAAAAAGAGTAGGGGGGCTGCTTTTTTTGTTTTTCTCATTGCATGTAAATGCCCAAGAGTTGAAGCCTTACACGATTTCGGGGTTGGTAGTTTCAGAGGGTCAACCTATTGTGGGGGCAGCAGTAAGCATAAAAAATACGTCGGTAGGCACCTTCACTAATCCTTCGGGCGGGTTTTCCCTCAACTTACCTGCAGAAATAGCAAACCCTATTTTACAAGTACAAGCATTGGGGTACGAAGCCCAAGAATTTTCGTTGGATGAAGGACAGCTAGAAATTACGATAGACCTGCGTGTGCAGGAACTTCCCGAAGTAGTTGTAACGGCATTGGGCATTCGCCAAGACGCTAAAACGCTAGGGTATGCTGTGCAAGAAGTAAAAGGAAATGTACTTACCCAAGCACGTGAGGCTAATTTTGTGCAAAGCCTAGTGGGCAGAGTCGCAGGTGCAAACGTGATTCAGGGTGCTTCGGGCATTGGCTCGTCTTCGCGGATTGTATTAAGGGGAGAAACCTCCTTGAGTTTACAAAATGAGCCGTTGTTTGTGGTTGATGGTATTCCAATTCAAAATCAGCGATTTCATTCAGAAACCGATTTTGGAAACCTAACGGCAAACTTAAACCCCGATGACATCGAAAGTATTACGGTACTGAAAGGACCTTCTGCAGCAGCGCTGTATGGAGCACGTGCGGCCAATGGCGCGATTTTGATTACGAGCAAATCAGGACAAAGAGCAGGAAAACTACAAGTTACCTTCAATAGTAACTTCACTGCCGAAACTATTTTGCAAATGCCCGAATGGCAAAATGAGTATGGGCAGGGAAGTAATTTCATGTATGCCTACGAGAATGGTAGGGGAGGAGGAATTGCCGATGATCTTGATGAGAGTTGGGGACCCCGCCTCGACGGACAGCTCATCCCTCAGTTCGATTCGCCTACTACCAACGGATTTCGAGGGGGCGATACCCAAGTGGCAAATCGAGGAGCTATCATCCCTACACCCTGGATTCCCCAGCCAAATAATGTGAAAGACTTTTATGAAACCGGGCAAACCTTCACTAACCACCTTGCCATTGCCGGTGGTAATTCCGACAGCGATTTTCGGCTAGGTGTTACCCATTTGCAGAATAAAGGGATTTTACCAAACACCGATTTTCGGAGAACCAACCTCCATTTAAACATAGGCAAAACCTTTGCAGAAAAATTAACGGCACGTATTAATTTAAATTATATCCGTTCGGGAAGCGAAAACCGACCAGCACACAACTACATAGCCGATAATGTTAACCGGACTTGGGTGTGGTTTGGTAGGCAAGTGAACCTAGAAAGTTTGCGCAACTATTGGCAAGCCGGTAAAGAAGGATTCAATCATTTTAATTATGTCTATACTTTTCAAAACAATCCGTACTTTGTATTGTACGAAAATACGAATGCTTTTGAACGTGATAGACTTGTCGGTAACATTGTGCTGAACTATCAAATTACTCCGCATTTAAACATGATGCTGCGCAGCGGCACTGATTTTTTTACCGAGTCACAGCGAGAACGCAAGGCTTTTAGTTCGCGGAATCATCCTTTTGGAAGATACACTGAAGTGGATTGGGAAATTCGGGAAGTAAATACCGATTTCTTGCTCACCTACCAAAAACATATTTCTGCTGATTTCCGCTTGCAAGCATCGGTAGGTGGTAATTACATGAAGCGCGACGAACACTACCAGCTCAACGATACCGAGCAGCTCCAAGTACCTAACGTGTATAACCTTGCCAATACGCGCATTCCGGTTCGAGTCAACAGCACAACAAACGAAAAAGCCATCGCAAGCCTTTACGGCTTCGCTCAACTTTCTTACCGCGATAAGCTGTTTTTAGATATTACAGGTAGAAACGACTGGTCAAGCACGCTGCCTATCGATAATAACGCCTACTTTTATCCATCCATCACTTTTAGTGGGCATCTGCACGAACTACTACCCCTACCGAGTGTTATTTCATTCGCAAAATTTAGAGCAAGTTATGCGGCTGTAGGAAAAGACACCGCTCCTTACCTCACGCAAAATGGCTTTATTTTGCTGCCTGCCATCGAGGGGAATCCGGTAGTGATAGAACCCGGTTTCTTGGCAAACTCTCAGTTACAGCCCGAGCGTAGCACCAACCGCGAGGTAGGAGTCGATTTGCGGTTTTTCCAAGACCGCCTTGGCATCGATGTAACCTATTACCATCAGCTCAGTACCAACCAAATTCTTTCGCTGCCTTTGCCGCAATCTACAGGGTATAGCTCGCGCGCATTCAATGCCGGGGAAATCCGCAACGAGGGCATCGAAATTATGCTAAACGCTCAGCCACTGAAATTATCGAATGGCTTAGAGTGGCTTGTACAGCTTAATTGGGCACGCAACCGCAACAAAGTTCTCAAACTCGCCGAAGGAATTGAAACGCTTACCTTATATGAAGACGACGTAGCCTTTGCCGTGCGTGAAGGAGGGAGCATTGGCGATTTCTATGGGCTTGAGCGCGTGAGAAACGAGTCAGGCGAAGTGCTCATAGGCGATATTGGGCTGCCTTCGTTAAATCCCGACCCCGTAAAGTTGGGAAATTACAACCCCGATTGGATGGCGGGCTTGTACAATACGGTTCGCTTCAAAGGGATAGAGTTAGGGGTATTGTTTGATATGAAAGCAGGCGGCGAGATGTTCTCTCAGTTATACCTGAGAGGAAGCCGAGGCGGCACACTAGCTCATACCGCCGCCGACCGAGAAGAGGGCATTGTATCGGAAGGGGTAATTGATAACGGCGATGGTACCTACCGCCCCAACGACTTACGGTTTCCTACCCAACAGTTTTATGAGTTAGTATATAGCGGTATTGTGCAAGATGTCGCTACGTTTGATGCCTCCTACATTAAACTTCGCGAAGTTCGGCTGAGTTATTCCTTACCGCAATCGCTGCTCGAAAAGCTTTCAATACAGCGAGCTCAGATTTCGCTAGTGGGCAGAAATCTGGCTCTTTGGACCGATATGCCTTACGTTGATCCTGATACTTACACCATTGCAGGAAATTTGAGCCTACCAGGCTTTGAAAACATGTCGCAGCCTTCTACCAGAAGCTGGGGCGTTAACTTAAACTTGGTTTTCTAACCGGACCAAAGCTGATTTCTTTATTCAATAGAAAAAATCCAAGCGATGAAACTGAAAAAATATTTACTGTGGATTGGGCTACTGTTGGGGCTTAATGCCTGCGATGAACAGTTCGAGGAGTTCAATACCAACCCCAATACCCCCACCGATGTAAATGCCGGGCTAATTTTACCTTCTGTAATTCAAAGTTTAGGGTATGCCAACTACTATTTTGCCTTCGAAGATGGCCTTTTGGTAGCGCAACATGCGGCGGCTATTATCGAAACTGCCAAAGACCGTTATTTTTGGGCACCCAACGACTACCACTGGAACACCCTCTACAGCAACCTTCGCAACATAGAAAACATCTATCAGCTAGGGGAACAAACCGGTAATACGAGCTATCAGGCAATAGCGCTTACCTTACGCGCTTACGCATACACACACCTTACCTCTGCGTATGGCGATATTCCGTACACAGAAGCAATAGCTGCGAAAACCAATCAGATTTACACGCCTGCCTACGATGAACAGCAGTTCGTATTTGAGCAAATCCTCGCCGATTTGGCACAAGCCAACGATTGGTTAGTACCCAGTGCACCGCCCATTGTAGGCGATATATTGTACCAGGGCGACCTTACCAAATGGAAAAAGTTAGCCAATGCGCTCCGGTTGCGCGTATTACTACGGCTTTCCAACAAACGAACGATAACCGATGAGCTACAGCAAATAGTGGCAAACGAACCCCTTATGGCAAGCAATGCCGACAATGCCTATGTAACTCAAGTACCTTCGTTGGCAAATCGCGATGAGGAATTTCGCCGCCAACGCCTTTCTTTTTTTGCCGATAGCGTATTTACGGTGCTTAACGATCCCCGTGTTGCTATTCATTATCAGCCAACAGAGTCTTCTGTGCAAAATGGCACCCCGGAGTTTGTAGGCGTTCCCAATGGACTTTCTTCCGAAAATTCCATTCAGTACAACGGCGGCATTCCGTTCACTTCGCGCTTAGGAGCTATTTATTTTGACGTTCCCAACAGTGGCGTTGGCATTATGATGACCTACAGCGAACAGCAACTTATCTTGGCAGAAGCAGCAGAACGCGGTTGGCTCAATGGCGATGCTGTTACCTATTACGAGCAAGGCATAACTGCCGATATCGCTTTCCGAGGAGCAACGCTTAACGGCGATTACTTTGTACAAGAAACCGTGGCATACACCGGCAGCTCTACCGAAAAACTCAATAAAATTCTTACCCAAAAATGGATTACGCTATGGGGCGTAGGTATGGAAGCATGGTTTAACTGGCGGCGCACCAAACTCCCCGCTATACAACCCGCTGTGGAAGACCTCAATGGGGGCCGCATCCCCGTGCGATTTTTATACCCTACCGACGAACCCCTCCTCAACGCAACTAACTACCAAACAGCTTTAGAAAGGCAAGGTGCTGACGACATCAATACGCCCATGTGGCTACTACGTTAAGTTAATCAATACGTTTTCTATTCTGTATGAAACAAAAAGAGTTTTCTGAAAAAGATATTGTAGAACGATATCACTTGTCAGATCGAAAAGGAAAAGATGCGATTATTTCTCAAGTTTGGTATCGGTATTACCTTTTTGTATTGAAACGGTTAAGGCGTAACTACTCCGAAACACTGGCTCAAACCGAAATCGAAGATATTACTGCCATTACGTTTGCCGAAAAATTCCCAGCATACCTTGAAACACTGAAGGAAAAACAGACTCCTATCGATCATTTATTTGGCGTATTAGTGGCAATTGGGGATAATCTTTGTAAAGACGAAGTGCGAAGAAATAACTCAAAACTACGCCGTCCTCTCGCTTATTTGTTTTCTTTAACAAAAGAAGTAGAAAAAAAAGTCTCATTTGACGTGCAGAATCGCTCGATGTTGCCCCATTACCATAAGGGGGAACTAACTATGAACCGAAAAGACCTGTACGATTTGAGAACACGTTTAGCATTGGGCTTACTTTCTGAGCTACAGCAGGAGTGCATACTCCTTTGCTATGTAGAAGAGTACAGCTATCAGCAAGTAGGGGATAGGCTTTCAGTTTCCTACAACAGCGTGCGTAGTGCCTTAAATCATGCAAAAAGTAATTTGCAGCAATTTTTATCAAACTCCTTAGTTGCCGATAAAAGCCCTATCCCTACCATAGAGATTCCCAAAGTAAAAGATGAATTAGGGCTTAATTTATCTGTGAAAACAGAACATGATTTATTTCGGCAGGCGTTTTTACTATTAGACCCTGCAGAACAAAAGCCTTTCTATTTATTTTATGTAAAAGGAATCAATCTGTTGAATATAGCTCGGCAACTCAACGATAAAAACACTCAAAAAAACGTGCGCAGCGCTACGGAAAAACTCAAACAAATGATCAACGTAAATCAAGAACTTATCCTTCGGTATAACTTATCATAACTTATGGATACGAACAACGACTATATTCCTGTCCAACAACTAATTGCCTACGTACAAGGGCGGCTTACACGCGAACAAACCCAAGAGCTAGACTACAAGCTCTTGCAAAACGACGAAGCATTCGAGGTTTTAATGTTTTTAGAAGAACTACGCGATAAAGGGGTATTAGAAGAATACCTCGAAAAAATGGATAAAAAATTCTTTGAAAAACTAGAAGCCTACCGCGAACATTCGGAAAAACATTCTACAGAAAAGAAAATGGTACCAATGTACCTGAAACTCTCGGTGGCGGCTTCGGTAACGCTCTTGTTGGCTATTGGCACGTACTCTTTGTTAAATACGCCAGAAGATTCCCTATACACAAAATACTATGAGCCATACTACGTCCCTTTGGCAAGCCGAAATACCAATGAGGCAGAACAAACCGATGAACAGTTGCGGAATCAGGCTTTTTATGCGTATCGGCAAGAAAACTTTGCAAAAGCGATTGAGTCGTTAGAACTATTAGCTGCTCAAGAGGCACTCACTCCTCAAGAGCATTTAGTGTTGGTGAATGCTTATTTGGCAATTCAGAACCTCGAACAAGCCCAAGACACTTTAGCGGTAGTGTTGGCACAGCAGGCAGATAAAGCTGCATATTACCACGCATGTTGGTACCAAGCACTCATTTATATTAAGCAAGGCAAACCTGCAGAAGCAAAACCATTTTTAGAAAAGGCAGTACAATCGCCCAACTATCAAACAAAAGCTGCGGATTTATTAATTGAACTGAGTACACAAGAGTAGTGGGTATAAAAAGATAGCGTCGCCCAAGAGGCGGTACGCTTCATTTTTTTGAAAGTAAGTAGGAAATACCCACAATACCCAAAGGGTAAGATGCATCCCAAACACAACGGCAGCCAAGACAATCCGGTATTGCCACAGCCAGCTCACAGAAATTAGGGAAACGATACTCAGCAGCACAAACATTAGCTTCCGCAGCAAAGGACTTGGCAGGGCAGTTGCCACACAACATAAGCGAGCGTAATCGCCGAGAGCAATACAACCATTGGTATCAGTAACACAGCGTGTTTTTTATGAAATCGATGACGAAAGCTTACCAATGTGGCATTTTTTCGTAGCGCATCTGCGAGGTGGTCTGTGGTATAAATTAACCAAACGGCAACCCCTAGAGGCAACAATTCTTTCCAAGAAAGTGATACATTTACTTGATTGCCAATAAAGCATGCCGATGCCATCGCCCCTAGCGCCACATCTACACTGAGCGCTTGCCCTACACGAAATACTGATGAAATGTTGAAACTCATCCTCTAAAAAAAATCCCTACGAAAATAGAAAGCGTTGCATTGAGTTAGGCAGAAAGGCATGCAATAGCAATGGTTTTGGTATATTAAAGTAGGCTGAACGGCAATTTGCAAAACTTCAGGCTCTGCATTGCCCTTGTCGGTAAATATTCAGTAATTTCAGGCATCATATTAAACATCATAACTCATGAAAAGGAAGTTCAAAAAGGGAGCAATTATTACAGGAGCATCGCTATTAGGAATGTTTCTTATTTGGTTTGCCTTTAACTATTGGGCAGTATATAGTTCGGGCATCCGGGCGGGTACCGTAGTAAAGTTGAGTAAGAAGGGCGTTTTTTTTAAAACCTACGAAGGGGAATTAAATACGAGCGAAACCGAAAAATGGGCGTTTTCTGTAGAAAAAGACGAGGATGAGGTTTTGAAGCTACTCAACGAAGTGGCATTGAGTAAAGAACGCGTAAGCTTGCATTACGTAGAGCGCTTTCGCATATTTCCGTGGCGTGGCGAAACGAAGTATTTCATAGTAAAAGTAGAGAAAAGTGGGCGCTCAGATGCTACTCCTACCAACAATATGAACAACTAGCATTTTTTCAAACGAGGTACACTACAACACCTTCTCTTTAGCAGAAGGTGTTTTTTTTATTTGCGATGGTAGGTTATGCCAATTTGGAAGTTTCTGCCAATTTGAGGGTTATAGTCGAGGTCCACATCGGCACCGCGGGCATCGATACCACCATATTTTGCATCGAACACGTTGAACACCTTTACGAAGGCATCGAGCGAATTGCTAAGTTGGTATCGTGCCGTAACATCTAAATTATAAAACCCATCGGTGCGGGCGTTCGGGGCGTTTTGAGCTCCTTCTGCTGGAATGAAACGGCGATACCAACTGCCAGAGTAGGTGTTTTCCACTCGTAGATAAGCATTTGGGAAAGGCTCAAAATCAAAATTCCATTTGGCAAGTAACCGGGGTACGAGCCGGTACCCTTGAATGGTGCCTCGGTCTTGGGGAAGTTCTTCTTGCCCATCAGCAAAATTGAGGTATACATCGGAGTTTAGTTTACGCTCCCCCAGCAGGTTGCGCAATCGCATAATAAACTGAATGCCAACGAGGACGCCTTGGCTGGCATCGTCGTTTACGGGAGCGCGTACAAAACCCGAAGGAACTGTAGAGTTCACAGAAAATTGGCGAAGTGCGAGTGGATATTGATCTTCAGGAATTGGGATAAAGGTGGTGGTAATCAGGTTATCGATAAATACATTATACGAGGCGAGTTCTAAGTATACTTTCGAAGATACCCGATAACGAAACCCTAGTTCTGAAGCACTAAGCGTTTCGGGGCGCAAGTTTTCATTTGGAATTAGCTCGTAGGAGATGGAATCAGTTACACTGCCGAGATCCTCTTTTGGAACAGGGACTGCCAAAGCATTAAATGCTGTATTAGGTGATGGAGCTTTAAAAGCACCGCCCGAGGTGAGCCGTACAGAAAGCCGATCGGTAATTTTATACTGTAAAGCAATCCTTGTGGAAAAATTGCTTTCGGTTTCGTAATGAGAAGGTACTTCGAGGCGCATCCCTCCGGTAACAGTCCATCGTTTCTTTTCAAAAAAAACCTGCAGGAAAGAGCCGGTTACCCTAAAAGTTTGCGGATAGAACCCAAAATCGCCTAGTATGGGTTGTGAAGGAGGAAAATTGTTGGTAAATGGCTGATAGTCGTCGGGGTCAAAAGGTTGAATGATGGTATTATTGTTAGGGAAACTGCTCGATTCGGTATGAGAAATTCCGGCAATTAGCTCCCATGTACTGCTGGGGCGGTACGTCAGAAGCATTTCCCCAAAAATATCGTCAGAAGCGTTGTAGTAATAGTTTCTACCAAAGTTTTCCGCACTGTAGTTGGTAGCCACATAGCTGTTGGGGTTCGC
The DNA here is from genome assembly GCA_964394585.1 of uncultured Roseobacteraceae bacterium. Lineage (GTDB taxonomy): Bacteria > Bacteroidota > Bacteroidia > Cytophagales > Flammeovirgaceae > CAYUJH01. Next base: position 3,417 of record CAYMYI010000009.1, on the reverse strand, counting down.
ACGGTGGCGCAGGTACGATAGGTTTGTGGTGAGGCTTATTTTTTTCCAATCTTTCGTGTAGCCAAGGCGAAAGCGTTGGATGCTTTCGCCAAGCATGCTGTTGGGATCTGAGTACGAAAACAGATAAGGAGTAATGCCTAAGTTGGCGTGGTCTTCTCGGTACATCTGTAAGAAATCACCTTGGAAATTACGCAATTTGAACGAGCCTCCAATCAGATAACTTTGATGGGGTAAGTTATTAATAACAGGTTCAAATAGCCCCCCTTGGTAAAAGGGTATGAATCCGTCGTTAGAGGTGCTGCCAATAATCGCTTGAAGAGCCTCCTGAGGGTTTTGGGCGATAAACTCATAATCTGCCTGAGTGAATCCCAAATAAAAGGCGGCGTCGCGCAACATATTGAACACATCGCCTCCGTGTTGGGCAACATCCCAAGTAGTCCGTTCGGCATAATTGGCAAACACATTGTAGGATACCACATTTTTATTTTTCCCTAGTTTGCCGCCAACCATCATGTTTATGTTTTTATAACCGTGTGCACCTCCGATAGCATTGGCTTGCACGAGCGAACCGCTCTCTGGCTGTTGCGTGATAATGTTGATTACTCCTGCCATCGCATCGGCACCATACACCGAAGCCGCAGGGCCATAAATAATTTCAATCGCTTCGGCTTGAGCGATAGGAAGCTGTTCGCCCAACGGAAGCCCCCCAATCGAAGAAGGCTGTATAGGTACGCTATTAATCAGGATTTTGGTGTACTCGTTACCAATTTGTCCGCGCATTAAGAACATTTCGCCTAAGAACCCTGAACCCGGTCGCGATACCCTAATCCCCGGTGCCGATTTTAACACTTCTGTTAAAGATGTGTACCCGTTCTTTCTGATTTCCTCTTTGGTAATTACGAACGCAGTGATGGGAAGGTCTTCTAGGGTTTTTCCCGAGCGACTTGCCGATACCACAGTGATTCCTTCAGGCATTTTTCCTTCAATCACATCGGAAAGCCCCAAGGTTTTTGTTTTAACTTTCAGAGAGTCGCTTTGCGCAAAAGCTTGTACAAATCCCTGAAAAAACAACGCGAAAATTAAAATGTATCGGATAGAAAACATGTTGTATGTGTAGTGTTTGCAGATAAAAGTGCGAATTTTATAGCATAATTCTATTTGTTTAATTTAGAAAATTATAAATAACTCATACTTTGCAATCAACGATTTAGTAAAGAAATGATGCAACAGCACCTTGCCAAAAAGTGGAATCATTTAAGGATATGCTTTATGCTTCTTTGGAGCATAGGAGCGTGTGAAGTGGTGCAAGGGCAAGATTGGCTTTCTGTATCTGAGTTATTAATACAAGCACAACAGGCAGCAAAAAACAACCAAGAGGTTGAAAGTTTAAGTTTTTATTTGCAAGCCTTACAGCGGATAAATAACGCGGAAAGCGACACCGCCGTACAGATAAAACAAGCCATCGGAGAAATTTATCAAGCGGCAAATCTGCACGAAAAAGCGTTGGAATACCTTAAACAAATTGAAGGTAAAGCCGCAGAGAATGCTGTAGTGCAAGAAGAAATTGGGCTTTCGGCAATGGCGCTTGCCCAATACGATGTAGCCCAAAGAGCCTATCAAAACGCTTATGATGCCTACCAAGCTGCGGAAAATTTGTCTCGAATGTTACATACGATGGAGCAACTCATCGAAATTGCCCACCGGAAAAATGCTTACGAACAAGCATTAGTTTTTGAGGAAACCATGCTGCAATTAAGCCGGCAAGTAGGCGATTCGCTCAATGTAGCCATTGTTTTTAACAATATCGGTTACGATTTAAAATATTTGAAACGATACGAAGAAGCCGTTAGCTATTTTGAACGCGCCTTAAAAATTGAACGGCAGTTAGGGCTTTCACCCAAAGATCAAGCCCTGACACTTACCAACATTGGCATCATTCGGCAGAATCAAGGAAAATATGAAGAATCACTTGAAAAATTGGTGGATGCCATCAACATCTTAGAAAAAGAACAAAGCCCCCAAGAGCTAGCCAGCACCTACGAACTACTTGCCAGCGTATATTTCAATGCAAAGGATTATTACAATGCACGCATTTATGCTGACCAAGCCAATAAATTAGCACACGAGCATGCATTCCCGCAAACGCGGTTAGAAGTGTACGAGCTTTCTTCACTGATCTTTCAGGCACAAGAAGATTACCAACAAGCCTTAGAAGAATACAAAAAATATCTTTCACTTAAAGATTCCCTCGAACTTGCCGAGGCGCTTCGGCAGCAAATGCTATTGCAGCAGCAACGCAACCTTGAACGTTCCGAAAAAGAAACGAAGCTGCTCTTAGCCGATCAAGAGGTGCAAGAATTGGAAGCCAAACGCCAAAAGTTAGAGCTTGAAAAGCAAGCCAAAGAATTGGAAATTTTACGGCAGAATCAGGCATTGCAACAAGCGGAAATCGACCGGCAAGCACTTGAAAAAAAACAAGCAGAGCAGCAACTGCAGCTAATTCGAAGACAACTCGAAGCCGAAAAGCAAGCAAGCGCCATTGCTGAACTGCGGCAACGCGAAGAAATCCAGAAAGCCGAATTAGAGGCACAACGCGCCCGCGAAGAACGCCAAAAACAAGCCCTCAGTTTACTTGAAGAGCAACGTAAAAACCAAGAAAAAGACCTAGAACTAAAAGAGTTGGCATTGCAAACGGCAAATGCTCGGCAAAATTTTTATATCGTAGTGATTGGCCTCGGTATTTTGCTCCTTTTGTTTATCGTTTACTTTTTAGTAACAAGTCGGCGTAAAAATGCATTATTGGCGAGCCAAAAAGATGAAATCGAGAGCCAAAACCACGAATTATCGCAGTTGAACGAAGAGATGTTGCAACAAAAAAACGCTTTGGCAGCATCGAACAGTGAACTTACGAAGGCATATGGGCACATTACCGACAGCGTACGATACGCACAGCGCATTCAGAGTGCCATTTTGGTAAGCCCGGAGTTAATTTACCAACAATTTAAAGATGGGTTTATCTTGTTTAAACCACGCGATATCGTTTCCGGAGATTTCTACTGGTTTTCCAACGAGCACCCCGCCAAGTTGGTAATTACAGCCGTAGATTGCACCGGGCATGGCGTACCAGGAGCATTTATGAGTCTAATTGGCAACGAGCTACTTAAAAATATTGTCAACACAGAAAAGATTACTGAACCAAGCGAAATCTTAAATCGGCTAACCATTGCTGTGCGCGAGGCTTTACAGCAAGATCGCACTGAAAATCGTGATGGAATGGATATGGCATTGTGCGTAGTAGATCTAGCAAAGCGCGAAGTAGCCTTTGCCGGGGCTAAAAATCCGCTGATTTACATCCAAAATGAAGAAATGCATGTGATTAAAGGAGATCGAATGCCAATAGGAGGTCGGAATCTGTAC
>CAYMYI010000008.1:44968-61047 GCA_964394585.1 uncultured Roseobacteraceae bacterium | reverse complement strand
TAGCATTGTAGTATTCATTTTTGGGTATATGATGTTTGGAGGTGCCAACTCTATGGTATACACCAACGCCATTCAGGCAACGCTGATGCTAATAGTAGCCATCATATTGTTAACTTCAGGGCTTCATCATTTTGAAGAAGGAGCCAGCGGATTTATGGCAGAGCTAAGGGGAATTGGCCCCCACTTCGCAAACTTCACCAACCCCGATAGCTTTCTGTTTCGCGATTACTTCGAGATTATCTTCTGCCAAATTGTGATAGGAATTGCCATTGTGTGCCAGCCACATATCATCACAAAATCATTACTATTAAAAGAAGATACCGATGTAAACCGATACCTCATCTACGGAATTACTGTACTGTTTGTGTTTTTTCAAGTAGTATTTGTGGGGTTATACGCCCGCCTAATGTTTCCTGAACTCACAGTGAATGGCGAGGCATTGCCTATGGATGGAATCGTTTCTGCATATGTAGTGAGTAAATTTCCGGTGTATGTGAGCATCATTGTGGTATTAGGCCTAATTTCGGCAGGACTATCGACCCTTGAAGGGCTAATTCAATCGCTGAGTGCCACGTTCACCACCGACCTGATAGAACCCCTATTGGGTAAGTACCTTTATACCCCTGAAAAACGCGATCGGCAAGAAGTATTTGTCAATAAATTAGTCATAGTAGTATTGGCAATTTTGAGTTTTTTCCTTTCGTACCAACAATTGATAAGTCCCAACCTCAGTGTGGGTATTTTCGCTCAAAATGGCGTATATGCCTACTTCTCAGCAGCGTTTGTACCAGTGCTGTTTGGTATGTTTTTGAAGAATGTGCAGCTCAAAACAGTATTTACGGCTTCTATCACCGCTCTGGTCTTCCACTTTAGTTTGTATTACGGAAAGTTTGCTCCTTATATGCAAGAACCGGTAAATAACCCCGGCATTGCTAGTACAGGGGCCATCCTTAGTTCATTGCTCGTTGGGCTAACGCTTCATTTCTTTTTCACTTCAAACCCACAAACCGATGTACAGAAAAGATTGGATAAGCAAGTGGGCTGAATATACGCCCGATAAAATTGCGGTTAAAGAATACGAAACCGGGCATTCGATTACCTACGGTCAGTTGAATGCTCAAGCAAACAGGCTTGCACTGCATCTGCAGAATCATTTTAAACTGAGCTATGGCGACCGACTCATGGTGTTAGCAGAGTATAGCATCTTGTATGTTTCGCTCTTTTCGGTAATGCAAAAAATGGGGATTACGCTCGTTCCCATCAACTTTCGGCTTACCCCTTCTGAGATTGATTACCTCGTAACCAATTGCACGCCTAAACTCCTTATTGCCGAAAAAAAGTTTGCACAGAAGGCAGAACCCATGGCTCAAAAAGTAACGGTTGCTTGGGCAGAAGATATGGAAGTAGTTGCAAAAGCTGAAACTAGGGTTGACTTTCCTGCTACAGCCATTGAGGAAAACCATCCGGCATTTATTCTATACACCTCCGGAACTACGGGTTTTCCCAAAGGTGCTATCTATTCGCACAAGATGTTGCTGTGGAATAGCATCAATACCTCGCAAAGTTTAGAACTCACTCCTAATGATCACACTATCAACTGTATGCCTCCATTTCATACAGGCGGATGGAACGTGTTACTGACTCCGCTATTACATCGGGGAGGCAGCATTACGCTGATGCGAAAGTTTGATGCAGAAGCAGTACTACATTGTATTGATAAGGAGCATGTAAAATTATTTATGGGGGTGCCGACCATGCTGAAAATGATGGCGGAGACAGAACAGTTTACCCTATCTTCTCTCGAATCGCTTCGTTATTTTATTGTCGGAGGAGAGGCGCTTCCCCTCGAAGTGATTCAGACATGGCACCAAAAAGGAGTGAAAATCCGTCAAGGGTATGGGTTGACTGAAGTAGGGCCTAACATCACTTCGTTGCATCAAGATGATGCAGAGCGCAAAATAGGCTCGATTGGTCGCCCAAATTTCTACGTAGACTATCAGCTGCTCGACGATGCCAGAAACCCCGTACCCCAGGGCGAGATTGGAGAGTTTTGCCTGAAAGGCCCTATGGTTACTCCAGGATATTGGCAAAATGCTGAAGCTACTGCCAAAGCCCTACAAGCAGAATATTTCCACACCGGCGATTTAGTCAAAGAAGATGCTGAAGGGTTTCTGTATGTGGTAGATCGCAAAAAAAGCATGTTTATTTCCGGGGGTGAAAACGTATATCCTGCCGAGGTGGAGCGCATCATCCGCACGCATGATTCGATAGATGAAGTGGCTGTGGTGGGTGTGCCCGATGCACAATGGGGAGAAGTAGGGAAAGCCTTTTGCACTCTCCGTAAAGGAGCCACTTTTAACGAAGCCTCGCTTCGTGCCTACTGCCTTGAAAAAATGGCAAAATTCAAAGTGCCAAAATTTTTCGTCTTCTTAGAAGAAATGCCCAAAAACGATAGCGGAAAAATTGATCGGAAAACCTTAAACAACCTGTAACTATGCCGTACCTTTCAAAACTTTATATCGCAGCAATGCTGTTGCTCGCTTCAGTGGCAACAGCCTTTGCCCAAGACAGTACCATGAAAAAAAACATGAATGAAACTCTCGCGCCGTATCGCTACGATGTGCATTATGCAGCTTTAAACGATACTACTGAAATTGCCTACATCGATGAGGGCGAAGGCACTCAAACACTTATCTTCATCCATGGTTTGGCTACCTATTTACCTTCTTGGTATCCTGTAGTCGAGGGGTTAAAAAAGCACTTTCGTTGTATAGCCATTGACCTGCCAGGTTACGGCCGCTCTTCCAAAAAGCGCTATCCGGCAAAACTTTCGTTTTACGCCGAGGCTATCTTGCAACTCATCGAGCAGCTCGAGCTGGAAAACCCTGTACTCGTAGGGCACAGCATGGGCGGGCAAGTGGCAGTAACTACCGCGCTGAAAGCTCCTGAGCAGTTCGAAAAACTCATCTTGCTAGCCCCAGCTGGCTTTGAAACCTTCAGCGATCCGCAAAAAACTGCACTTAAATCGGTAACTACGGTGGCAGCAATCCGCGATGCCAACGAAACCCAAATTCGAAATAATTGGAAAATGAACTTTTACGATATGCCCGAATCGGTAGAGTTTATGATTGAAGACCGCATTAACATGCGAGAGGCAAGCGATTTTCGTTACTATTGCCAATCGGTTGTGAACGGAGTAAGTGCCATGCTCAACGAGCCAATTTTTGAGAACCTCAAGCAGTTGCAAACTAATACGTTGGTAATGTATGGCGCAAACGATGCACTCATTCCCAACCGCTTTTTAAACCCAAAGCTTACGACTCAAAGTGTTGCCGAAGCCGGGGTAAAAGAAATTCCGCAATCACGGCTCGAATTACTCCCTAACTGCGGGCATTTTATTACCTACGAACAAGCTGAGTTGGTAAACCGAGGGATTCGTCAGTTTTTACAACCATAATTTGATTGACCCGTGAAAACGAAGCTGAAAAAATTCACAGAGTTTGCAGCGGAGTTACTTCCGCACGAAGCCGATTATTTGTGGAGCATTCAGCAGTTTGAAGACAGCGAAAAGATTGACATTCTTTCGCGAATGCGCGAAAATGCGCACAACCAGTCGCAATTGTTACCCTATAATCTTGCGATTGATAAGCGGAAGTACTCTAGCCTAATGCAATGGATACAATCTAAACTCGATGCTATCGATGTAGATTTGTTCTTTGAGTGGATTAACGAGATGGAGCGTAAAGTAACCACCGATGCAATCACCTCAGAAGAAGAAAAAGTACTGTTGCGCAAAATTCGGAAATACCAGCATCCCAATCATAACTTCATCAAATTTTTTGAATTGGCCTTTAAGTTTCGGCATTTTTTGCTGATTCGCCTGCGATACAAAGAACACCAACAAGTCCATGCCTTTATTGAGCAATACCAAGGGGTATACGACCGCTGCAAGCAAGTAAACCGCGAATTGCACGAGGTAACTGTAGACCTTATCGAGCAGTTTAACGCAAGAAAAACAGAAGGAAGCCCAAAGTGGGAGCCTTGGTTATTGCAGTACTTTAACGACGAACAACTCGATGGCTTTAACCGCTACATGATTGTAGTGCGGCTTACCTTTTTGTATTTCAACACGCGGGAATTTCAAAAGCTGAAAGAGTTATACGATACGCTCGATGGTATGCTTTCCAAAGGGCTGTTTTATACCCGTCGGATTTTGTACAACTACTACGCTAACCGGCTGATGCTGCACTCTAAATTTGATGTATTGCAACAAGCAGAAGAGTATGGGTACCTGTCCATTCGGCAGAAAAACCCCGATCGCATTCAGTATCTAAGTAATCTGAGTTCGATCCTCATCCGCCGAGGCAAAACCGAAGAGGCGCTCAATTTATTGAAAGATTCGTTTGCAGAAGTGAACAAATCCACAAATTTCTATCATAAAGTAGGGTTCATCTCTTTCTATATTAAATGCCTGAATTTGAGCGGAAACGCTAAGCGAGGCGAAATGCTTGCCGAAAGCCTGTTGCGCATTCATAAAGATGATATTCTCTCGCAGCGTTGGTATTCTTTTTTTGCTGCCTACATTCAAAGCCTCGCCAAGCAAGGGAAGTTTCTAAAAGTCTTGCAAGTATTCCGAAAGTACGAGTTGCTTAGTAAAGACACCGAAGATCAACAAAAAGCAGTCTATTTGCCTACCGTGCGTTGGTATTACGAAATTGCATTGCTGAAAGAAGGGAAAATTGATGCGGAAGTGCTCATAGAGTCCATTGTCGGGTTTTCAAAAGTCTATTTGGCAAATCCGCACAAATCGTTCGTGATTAACAAAGTACTGAACGAGTTAGAAGAGTTTATCCCACGTTCTATTGTCATTGCAAAGTCAAGACTTTCTTGAAAAATCATAAAGTGTTCACTTTTAGGTAGTTATATAATTAATTCTTTTTTGAAAAGAAATAAGTCAAGGGGTATAAATAAAACGAATTGACTTTCAGATGTAGAATGCTCTTTAGGTTTGAGTAATTAACCTAAAAAGTAAATGAAAATGAAAAAAGTACTATCTATCCTTAGCCTGACTTTTATGTGTTTGGGCTATCAAGTCTACGGACAAAGCGTGATTACAGGCCGTGTACTCGACGGCGAAACGAGTGAACCCCTTATTGGTGCTACGGTACTCATTTCCTCTTCAAAAGGTACTACTACCAACCTTAATGGCGAATTTCGGCTCGTAAACGTAGCCGATGGAAGCTACACCCTTACCGTCACTTACATTGGGTACGAAGGCTACAAAAACCCTATTGAAGTCAGCGGAAGCGATTTATCGTTAGGCGATATTAGCTTGGCACCAGCGCTCTATACGTTCGATCAAGTAGTGGTAACCGGTACGCGGAAGTTTGAGAAAATTACTGAAACCCCTGCTACTATTGAAGTGATTTCCAGTAAAGATATTGCCGAGCTGCCTTCGTTCAATCCGGGTGAGTTGCTATCGCGTTTGAAAGGTGTAGAGTTTGTGCGCTCCGGAGTGGTCGGTACCGGGATTAACATTCGAGGGTTTAACAGCAACTTCAATGCGAAGAACTTACAAGTGAACGACGGACGTTTCTCTACGCTTATTGCCACAGGGCTGCCTTTTGGCCCTCTTACTACACAGATTAAAGAAGATATCGACCGAGTAGAGGTTATCTTAGGGCCGAATGCAGCTCTATACGGACCAAACGCACACAATGGTTTGGTACACACCATTACCAAAGACCCGCGCTCTTCGCAAGGAACTACTGTTGCGGTAAATGCCGGTAATCAAAGTTTATTTTCAGGACGCTTCCGCCATGCACAGGTAATTAATGATAAAATCTCTTTTAAAGTGATGGGAGAGTACACACGCGGCGAAGAGTTTGAATATGTCGATTCAGTGTATATCGATCGCGTAGGTGCGTTCGATGCCGATGGCAATCCTATCCCCGATGGAGTGAACGAGGCCTATGAAGAACTTGAACTCGACCGCGATTTTGAGTTTTTTAGAGGAGAAGCTGCCCTGTATTACAGCGTTGGTGATAATTCTGATATCATCTTAGGGTGGGGTGGAAGCAATAGCACTTATTTGGCGCCTACCAACGTAGGGCGTAATCAGATTATCGATTGGCGCGTGAACTATTACCACTTGCGCTTTACTTCGCCAAACTTATTTGCCCAAGTGTACTACACTACCAGTAAAACAGATGATACTTATTCTATCGACGACCGTACCAAGCAGTATTGGCGCGGTATTGATGCTGGCCTTTCTGACGAAGAAGCGCGTGGCGAGTTCTCGTATCAAAGTGGGGCACGTTTCGTAGACAACTCCAAGCGATGGAATGCAGAAATACAGTATAACCGCACGTTTGGAAAGGCAAATATTGTGGTGGGTGCACAATGGCAACGCGATATCGCCGATTCGGAAGGAACTTACCTGCTCGACGAAGACGGTATCGAAATCGACCAGCTCGGGGTTTACGGTCAGTTAGAATACCGTTTCAACGATCAATTTAAGGCAGTAGCCTCTTTCCGAGGCGATAATCACGAAGTGTACGACTTCAACTTTATCCCTAAAGCCGGGCTGGTGTATTCGGTAAACAATGGAGCGTTCCGCCTCACCTATGGTAAGGGCATTGCAGCGCCTACCATCTTGAACATGTATGGCGATTTGTTCAGCGGGTTAATTCTTGGTAATAGCGATGGGTTTACCCTCATCGATGGCTCTACCGTTGAAAAACAAACTGTGGAAAAAATTCAAACTTTTGAACTAGGCTATAAGGGGCAGGTAATCGAAAATAAGTTGTTTGTAGATGCAAACGCTTTCTATAACATTTCTGAAGATTTCCTATCGCCAGTTACTGTAGTAGGGGTTACTACCCAACGTGGGGATACCCCAATCCAAGAGGTGCAGTCGGGTTTTGGAGCGTATGGTGGCCTAGTAGCAACGTATATCAACTTTGGCAAAGTAAATACGTTTGGGTTTGACCTAGGAACCAACCTCTATATTAACGATAACATTAATTGGACCTTCAACTACTCTTACTTCGATTATTCTGTAGATGAAAACAATGAAGAAAACGACTTTAACAACGACGGAGTAGTCAACAAACTTGATATTTTGGTAAATGCCCCTAAAAACCGTTTTGGTACCGGATTGTATTACCGTTCGAATAAGCTTTTTGGTAACGTGTATGTGCGTTGGGTGCAAGAGTTCGACTACTTCTCTAGCTTCCAAATTGCTGCTGAAACCCAAGATTTAGTGTACCGTGGTACGCCTGTAGTAGAAAATGCACGCAGTACCGATAGCTTTAATTATGGGCCACTTGGTGGGTTTACCAATGTAGATATTGGCATTGGCTACCGCTTTAACGAGATGTTTACCCTTTCAGGGCAAGTAACCAATCTGTTCGATTCGGAGATTCGTGAGTTTACGGCTTCGCCTTTCATAGGCAGATTGTACTCCATTGAAGCAAAATTACAGCTACCGGCTATCAAACCTAAAAAATAAGATAACAGCAACAGCCGTATTACCATATTCCTCATGTTAAGTAAGCGAAAGGCGTTGGGAACATTCCCGATGCCTTTTTTTATTAAAAAGGAAAGAAATAAAATAACATGGATGAGGGCGAAGATTCTATCGTATTTGCCGTTTGAGCATCTCAACGGTTGCTTCGGCTTCGCGGAGTTGTTCGCGATACTCTTGGGCGAGTTGCAGGGCGCTGCTGAGTTTATGCTCATATTCTAGCAGTTCTTCTCGGTCGAGTTGCGAACTCATTTGTGCTTCGGTGTTTTGTTGCCGCTTCGCTGCTTCTAGTGCTTCGTCCTTTTGGTGGAGTTCTTTCTGCAAAATTGCTACTTTTTCTTGCAATGTTTTTACCTCTATCGCTGTAGTTTCTTGCTGCGAGGCGGTAGTTTGCCGTTCTGCCTGCACCTTTTCCAGCATTGTATTTACTTCGGATAGGCGGCGCTCATATTCTTGTATTTCTGCTTGGTGTTCTTCGGTAATTTGTTGGCGGTACGCAGCAACTTTTTGGCTAAATGCTTCGAGTTTCTGCTCGTATGCTGCAATAATTTCTTCTTGAGGAGAAGACCCCTCAACAGGCTTATCAGGTTTTATGCCTTGGGATAGTTGGGCTTCTAGTTCGCCGATGCGTTGGGTAGCCTCTTCTAATTGCTTCTGCAACTTAGAAGTATCGTCGGGGGTAGTGCTGCTTGCATTGCGCAGTGCCTCGGTAAGCTCCTGTACTTTACGTTGGGTTTCGGCTAATTTTTCAGCATCGGCAGCGCGTTGCTGCTCATGTTGTGCTTTTAATGCTGCTAATCGTTGCGCAACCTCTGTTTCTGGTGCGCTACTTTCCTCAGTAGATTTGCGTTGTGCGTCTGCCAATTGTTCTTTCAGCAAATCCACTTCTTTACGGCTGCTTTGAAGCTGTACTTCTAGTTCCGTCTTTTCTTTGAGAAGGGTGTCGTCGGGTGAATTTTGTGTTTCCCTTTCCGATTTAACCTCGTTCAACTGTTGCTCTAATTGAGCGATTTGTTCAAGTAACCTACTACGTTGCCCATCCCATTGGGAAGTTCGCTGATTAAGCTCCTGTTGTAATTTCTCTACTTCGGCATTTGGCTCTGGTTCCGAAGTTTTATTGGCTGGTGCAACGGAAGCTGCCGATTGGTTGAGGGCCACTTGTTGAGCGAGCGTATCCCGCTCCTTTTCAAGGGTTTCGAGTTGCTGCAAACGTTCATAGTTATAACGGATTGCTTCTTTTTGTAAGGATAATTCTTCTCGTTCGCGTTCAATAGTTTGCCATGCTTCTGTTTGTTGCATTTTATCTTGGCTGAACGCATGCTGAGCCTCCCATGCTTGGAAACGCAAAGCAACCCATAGGCTACAATGCTTTAAAAATGTTTTATGTTCTTGGTTTAAGAAAGAAGAAGTGGCAAGTTGCCAAACTCCCCAGACACGTTGTCCTGAGAGTACTGGAATCAACGTAAATACCAAATTAGGATTCGATGAAGCGTCTTCAACCTCGTAAAAAGCTTTCATTTTGGCGACTTGCCCGGGAAGACCTTCTCCAAGGTTAAACGAAGTTTGAGGCAGGTTTTCCGAACTGTAGGCAAATGTTGCGGTAGCCTCTAGCGTTTCCGTATCAGAACTATATCGGTACCAAACCGCATACTGCACACCAAGCAACTTCGAAATACCTTCTAAAGCCTTTTCCTCCAACACGGTTTTAATATTGGTTTCAAGAGCTACGAGCGTTTCGAGTAGCGTATTGGCTGCTTTGTAGCGGCTTTCAGTGGTATCGATATTTGAAGCGTTACCCATAAAATAAATTCACAAAATCTCTCTGCTGATTTTCAAGTCTTTACGGATGCATCCGTTCCATATGCTGTTGCTCGTGCAGCATCCGTGCATAACGTTTCATGTTGTAATAATGGCTTTGTTGCCACCATTGGCGTTCGCGTAATTGCATGAAAAACGCGCGGTGGTTGTAATTATACAACTGATTTTGACCATAAAAACGGCTTCGTTGTTGCGCGTGGTTAAACGCCCCACGTTGGCGGTCTGAATACGGTGAAAACTGATTCATAAGGCTATTAATAGTTGTTTGAGAAAATTAGGCATAGGTATAGGATAGTGTCTTTCACTGAACTTGAAAACACCCATTATTTTTTATTGTAGAGCGTACTGGGTTTTACCCTTTCATCTCTGAGTAAGGAGGGAAATAGTACGTTTTTTCCATTGGGTTAATAAAAACCTCTTCAATAGCTTTAATTCCCTTGTGTGTAAGGCTAGCGTGGAACCCTTCCTCTTCGTCGCCATGGCGCTTAATGAGCTCTTCTTCTACTAAGTATGAGAATACCTTACGGAACTCTCGACTTACAATACCGTTGTAATCAGCTAAATTCTGGATGTTTTTAGCTACTTCGCAACTGCCTCCACTAGAAATATACAAGGCAAAAAGCGTTGTGAAACGGTTCACTTGGTTGTCAAAAATCACATTTATCATATCAGTATATATTTATAAAATAAATACAATGAGCACTGCTAAAAGGCGATGCCTACTAGGTGTAGCGTATCCCATGGAGCGGATACACTATCGGCAAACTCTTGTAGTAGTGTTTTTTGTTGTTCTGGTGTTTTATCGCCTAAATTATTAAGTGCTTCATGCCACTGTGCAGGTGGGTTTTCCTCATGAAAAGGAAGGAGTAAAAAGGTGCCTTTTTTAAGGGTAGCACTCTGCAAACGATATTGATTTTCAGCTTCGGCGAGGCTTGCTTTTACGGCGCCTCCAGAATAGGCGTTGAGCTTTCCTTGTTGCAAAGTGTAAGCGCTATGCCCCGTACTTGCATATTCAAACTCATGGTTGTTTGGATCAATTAAAATAGCACTAATGTGCAAGGTAGCCTGGGCTGTATCTTCGGCAAAAGCCATTATTTTTTGAAATTCTTGTTTGCTCCGTTCTATCATTTGCGATGCGTTGATAAAGCGTTTAGAAGCAATATTTTCTAATAGAAACCCAAAGGAAGTCCACAATGAAGTGGGTAATTGAATGTTGGAAACATGAACGGTAAAAACATAAAGGATTCCGAACCTTTCGATTACATGCAAGAGTGAATTATCGGTGTCGGCATTGCCTTTCCCTTTGAAGTACCATGTATTCGGTAGTACTTTTTGGATTTTTTCGAGTGGGGTAAAATACTCTCGCAAAACTTTTTCGGCGATACTATCTTTGGGCTGCTTAGCTTGTAAATGAGTTACAGTCATTTGCAACATATCTTGTTGCGATTCCAACTGTTCGCGTAATATTTTCACCTCTGCTTCTAGTGTTTTTATGCGTTCACTTAGCATGTTCTGTTCGCTGCCATGGGGCGTGAACGCTCTTTTTGTCTTGCTGAGAAGAGCCTCTATCGAATCGCTGAAACCTACGTTTTGCGCCAAAGTATCGTCTTGGTCAAATTGTTCTTTTTCCAACAGTAACCGAATGAGATCGGCGACTAATTTTAGGTTTCTATTTTCCATAAAAAAGCTATTCAGAAAAAAGGCTTTGAATCCATTTATCTACTCCAAACTTAGCCAGATTTGCTTCCAAAAAGAGTCGGGCGATTCACCCAAATTTAATAGGTGTAAGTACGATTTTTTGAGTAGGTAGAACTACGGAAGTAAATGCCACTTCTCGTTTAGAAAAGTGGCATCTTCTTAAAAATTACATCATCATCTCGCGATATGGTGGGAAGTAAGGCGTTTCCATGTTTTCATCGCGGAATACCTCTTCGATGGCAAAAATACCGGCTTCGGTAATAGACGCATAGTAGAACGAATCGGCTTGGTCAGAGTGGGAGCGCATACGGATTAAATTTTCCTTGCATAAATAATCAAAAATTGACTTGAATGAACGATAGCCAATGCCCTCGTTTGAAGCTATTTCGCGCATGTTCGTTGCAAAATCGCTGGATGCATTACTTTTTCTGTAAAGAGCATACAACATTGTAAAACGCTCAGTTTTTTTGTACTGAATTAAACTTTTCATAATGGTTAACTTTTAAAATTTATAAGATGAGAAACAGTTGCGATGGGGAAGAATGCTCTTACGGTCGAAGAGCATTCTTTATATAAAGATGATTTAAGAGTAAGTAGTTAAAACGTTCGTATATATGCGTATAATGGGCAGATTATTCCTCTCAAATAGCGCATATGCTTCCGGATGATTGTAGCGTTTCTTTACAACAGCACTGGGTACATAGCAAGATAGCCCTGCTTGCCCTGCTGCATGCAGTTACCATGTATAGAAACAGGTTTTTCTCTTTTGTGCCAAAGCCAGCAAGTTGTACTTTGTTACATTGCGATTTTCCGCATCATGGCGTAAGGAGGGAAATAGTAGGTTTGCCGGTTGAAATCTAAAAAAACTTCTTCAACCGATTTAACTCCTTTATGGGTGAGTGCAGCGTGGTATTCAGACCCTCCGTCGCGCTCTTTAATGAACCCTTCCTCGCGCAGATACTGAAAAATTCGTTTTACTTCGCGTTCACTTAAACCACGATTTTCGCCAAGTACTTGTAAGTTCATGGCATGTTCGTAGTCGGCTTCTGCTGCAATGTAGAGCGAAAACAGTACAGAAAATCGCTTGGCTTTATTTACGTTTACAATATTCATAAGAATATAAGCTTAGTTTGAGAAAACGATGCGTATGCGAAAGAGAATGTATGCAAGCAAAGCATGATTCTCTTATCGGGGTACTCAAGAATCCACAGCTTCTTGCAGTGTTTTGCATATTTTGATATCGAAAGTATGAACAATGCTTCCTGGATCTTTCTTTTTAATAGCAGCTCTTCCCGCTTTGATGCACTGCAAGAACCACTCTTCGTCGGTAAAGAGTTTACGATGCACCATCAGCCCATGCTTTTGATACATTTCCACTTTCCAGGTGAGGTAATACCACTCCATGGTAGGTTGGTGGAAACCGCGGATAGCTCGTTTATCAAAAATGAACTTGTCGCATCCGTACGTTTCAATGAGCATCGCTTGCTGGCGAAGTAAACTCATGAAGTCGTCGATGGGGATATAAGCTTGTGATAACGAGCAAATGATGGTGTTGCTGTCGTTGCCTACATACATGGTGCCCCACTCGTTGCTGAACCGCTCTGAAAACCGCTCTTCAATTAATTTTAAATCATCCGGTGTCATCATGATTGCAATATTTGACTTGATATTGAAAAATTAGATTTAACTATGGTTGTATTTATCGGAATACAATATTTTCTATTGTAGAATTTCATTAATTTTTTGTTCAAAACTGAATTCCTAAAATGGTGAAAGTGTCGTTTAATAATTCGCCAGAATTTGAGGTATATTCCTGAACAAATTGCTCAATTTTTTCTTGTATTTCCTCCTTTGGTAGCCCTGCCCACTGTGGAAGAATTTCTTTCAAACCAATCGCGGGTTGCGTTTTTTCTTTGGATTCAAAAGTAGCACTAGGGAGCTCGCTGCTTAAAAACATGTAAGTGCCTTTTCGGAAAGATAACTTCCTGATTTTGTATGTGTTATTTTCTCTTCCTAATCTTCCCATACCATTCGGTGTATTTTCTTTATCAGCTTTACCCCCTGCGTGTTCCTCTACCATTCGGTTAAACACACTGTACACCAGAAGACCTGTACTGGCAAACTCTGCTTCAAGGTTTACATTATCGATCAAACACACGCTTAAATCGAGGTTAGCTATCTCAACTTCAGGAAGTTGATTTGCCATTTTTTCTATCTCTTGTAGATATTCTTCGATAATACGCGATGGGTTTACATATTTTCGGATTCCAATGATATTATTGAGTATAAAATTGGAACACAGACTAAACAAAGGACTCAACTGCGGATTGAACGGTGCACGAACGGTTACTATGTAGATGATACCAAACTTTTCGAAAGCGCAATTAAAAGTTTTCCACTGAGAGGCTGCATGGTGCATCACTTCAGGAAACAACGGTTGTAAGCGAGTCTTCGGGTCAAAATACTGTTGTAGCATATATGAGGTAGCCGACATATATTTTTCCGAATGGTCTTCTGCACTTTCCGAGGTTTTTGTCAACTGGTTTTCAAGTTCGCCGATTTGCTCCATATGATACTCGTGAGTCATTTGGAACATTTGCAATTGCGATTCAATCTGTTCTATTAGTATAAGCTCTTGCCTGTGTGCTTTATCTCTAATTTCCTCTAATTTTTCGCTTTTATCTTCGAGGATTTTATTTTCATCGGACAAGAACTCGATAGTCATCTGCATCATGCTGAGTTGAGCATCTACTTGTTCCATCATGATCTCTCCCTGCCGCTTATACTGCTTTTCGTGGGCAGATAGCTCTTCTTGCCGCTGCTCTAGCTCTCCGATTTGGGAGGTGAGGAACTCAATGGTCATCTGCATCATACTTAGCTGCGAATCCACTTGTTCCATCATAATGGCACCTTGGCGCTTATATTGAGTTTCATGGTTTGAAAGCGAATCTAGCTCTGCTTCCATACCTTTGAGTTGGTCGTTCAGGAACTCGATGGTCATCTGCATCATGCTTAGCTGTGCATCTACCTGCTCCATCATGATTTCCCCCTGCCGTTTGTAGAGAGCCTCTTGTGTTTTCAGAGAATCGTTAGCTTGCTCGGCTTGGCTAGCACGTTCCACCAGTTGCTCTATGGTCATTTGCGCCATTTGCTGCTGTGATGCCACCTGTTCTTGGAGGACAGCATTTTCTGCTTTTAGCGCATTATTTTCTGCTACTAGCTCTTCGTACGAAGAAGTTGTTGTGCGTTCTGTTTTATGGGGCTGATGTTCCGTAGGTTGCTCACCTGCGAGCGATTCTTCCACTGCCTCGTGCAATGCCTGCGTACCCTCGGAACTTTCTGAAGTTTCGATGAGGTAATTTACAATATTGAGGATGAGTAAAAGGTCGCGGTTGCCCATTATTCTTCAAACTTGTTGCCTTTAATTTTTAGAAAAACGCCTAAAGATTACTTTGTAATAGAAGTGCTTCAGACCGATTTTCAAGCATATTCAAAGGTATTGCACACAAGTAGGTTTGTAAATAAGCTAACACACCTAAAATGTATCAGTATAAACACTGAAAGATGGTTTAGTAGATTTACAGAAGAGGCAACCCCTTAAAACCTCGTTGAATGGCGTGCTTTATGATTTTTTCTGCACACACGTGCTAAAGAGTTGTATTTTCGCACCGTTCAACATTCTTACCCATGGTTAATAAAAGGTTTTGAAGATTACATTTTTAGGTACCGGTACTTCGCAAGGTGTTCCCGTGATTGCATGCCACTGCGAGGTGTGCCAATCGGACGATGCTCGCGACCGTCGTTTGCGCACTTCTGTGCACATTGTCTGCCAAGGGATTAGTTTAGTAATTGATACCGGTCCTGACTTCCGATTGCAGATGTTGCAGAATAGGGTAGAAGCCCTCGATGCGGTTTTATTTACACATACTCATAAAGATCACACTGCAGGCCTCGACGATATCCGCCCGTTTTGTTTTAAGCAACAGAAAGATATGCCATTGTATGCTACAGAAGCATCTTTACGGCAAATCCGCCAAGAGTTTGCCTATATTTTTGCCGACGAAAAATACCCTGGCGTACCTACTGTAGAAGAACATCTTATCACTACAAAGCCTTTCTATATTAATGAAATAGAGGTAACCCCTATTGAAGTACTGCATGGGAACTTGTCCGTACTGGGCTTTCGCATTGGGAAGTTTACCTACATTACCGATGCTAAAACCATCGCCCCTGCCGAGTTACAAAAAATGAAAGGCAGCGAAGTGGTAGTGCTCAATGCGCTACGCCATAAAGAGCATCATTCGCATTTAAACTTAAGCCAAGCCATTGAACTCGCAAAACAAATAGGTGCCCCACGAACTTACTTTACACATATCAGCCATGACATGGGAAAGCATGCGGAGGTAGCCTCTACCTTACCCAAGGGAATGTTCCTAGCTTACGATGGACTATCTTTACAACTTACCGATAATTAATTACATCATTTTATTTGATAAGCCCACCATACACGAAAATACATGAATTCTCTTAGCGAAAACAACGTAGACTTTTACGAAAAAATAACCCCCGAAACGTTTCAGTATTATTCTGAAATGATAGGCATGCATACTTGTAACGATGTTAACGTGATTTACCCCGCGATCGAACAAGTTGAGGAGTTAGTAGAGCTAGGCTCGGGGTACGGCAGGGTCATAGCCTACCTTCTCGAAAAAGGGTTTCCAGGGAACATCACTGCTATTGAACGCTCAAACACATACTGCAATTATTTGAAGCAAATCTTTGGGGAAAGAATCACCGTGAGCAACCAGAGTATACAGTACATGGAACTTGCCCACGAAGTAGATGCGATTCTCTGGATGTGGTCGGGCATTACCGAACTCGATCCCCAAGAACAACTTGAAGCTGTACAGCGCTGCTTTCAGTTACTCAAGAAAGGAGGCACGCTTTACATTGAGGCACCTTATCGCTCAATTCATTACGTAGGGAAATTAGGTAACGAAAAAGTGGTAACTGTGGAAACAGAATGGGGCATGTT
>CAYMYI010000008.1:0-44958 GCA_964394585.1 uncultured Roseobacteraceae bacterium | reverse complement strand
TACCTGACCGATGAAAATGAAGTGCGTGAATTTGCTGAAAAAAGCGGTTATAGCAAGTTTGAATTGCAAACCTACCTCACTCAAAAAAATGTAGAGCGCGTAGTGTACATGCTTACCAAATAGCAGAGCGGCAAATCTTTTTAATGAACCGTGGTTGAAATTCGTGTTATCGTACTCTTAGTAAAGGAATAATCTTGTATGAAACATGCCCTCACGTTGTAACTCATTAATAGGGTAGGGCGTTTCAAATGGTAAAAACCGATACCATCATGAAACCAAAAACCTTACTTTTTACCATTCTGCTTGTAGCCTTCTCTTCAGCAATGCAAGCCCAAGTACTTAACCCATACCGTTGGAGCCATCGTGTTATATTGTTGTTTAGCCCTACCGAAGGAGGTGCTTATTACCAAAAACAGCTAGCCATTTTTAAGCAAGAAACCGCCGCCATGGAAGAGCGCGATTTAGTAGTATTCCATGTGTATGGCACAACTGGCAAACACCCTAGTGGGCGCATGTTAGAACCTGCAGAAGTGGCAGCGCTACGTACGCAATTTAAAACGCAGCAAGAAAGTTTCTATTTCATTTTAGTAGGCAAAGACGGTGGTGAAAAGCTGCGCAAAACGGCGTTAGTACAACCCGAGGAACTCTATCGACTCATTGATGCTATGCCCATGCGCCGCCACGAAATGCGTACTAGAGGGTATTAATTTGGACTAGGCATCAAAATTAATTGTCGAATTTTCTTGTTAAGACACCCTGAACTTTTGTGAGATTCTTTACGATCATTACTCAGTTCTAACCGTTTACTAAAAAGACTAAAACCCTTTACACAAAGCGTAAAGGGTTTTTTGAGCATTCAAATAAATTGCTGAAAACAGCTTTTATTTATTCCACAGGCGTTACGGTATAGCCTGCTTTTCTTAATAATTGAATTACGCCGTTTTCGCCAGCCAAATGCCCGGCGCCTACGCCAAAGAAAGTGGGTTTTTCACTTGCGATTTCTTCGATTTTTTCTATCCAGTTTTGGTTGCGTACATCGAGCATTAGCGCCATAACTTCAGTGTTGTATCCGGCGCTTATTAGCCCGTAAAGTCCTTGAATATCGCCTTTTTTATAGAGCGCCACCATTTGCGCAAATTCTTCCTTTGTGTTCTCTTCTTCGGTGAGCATAGTACGAAGCCAGTCTGCTTGGGTTGTGTAGGGAATTTCGTCGAATATGGAAAGCTGATACTCAACGGTTTCTAACCCAATTATTTCTTTTTCTTGCTGTTTTGCCATTTGTACAAATGTGCCTTCAAAACTTGCAGGCGTACCTTCTATATAACTGCTGATAACGAGGGATTGTACCATAAAAGGTTTCCAAGTATCAAACATTGCAAGCCCTGCACCTACTATTTGCTTGAGTTTAGTATCGAGGAGTTGAGCTTCTTCTTCGCTGAGCATGTTGGTTATTTTTTCACCGTTTTTCATGGCGATGTGTTGCATCATTTCCGATTGCATATCGGGGTTGTCCATATCAAGCTCAAGGGCAATTTGCTCAGCACTTGAAAATGCCTTTTTCACAAGTTCTGATATTGCAAAATCACTTTGAGGAAGTAAATGTAAAGTGCCGTAGAGATAAGAAGTTTTTATGCCTTTCCCTTCTATTTCCCAAAGCAGTGTATGCTCTGTTATTTCTGTAGCCGATACACTATTATTAGGCTGTGTTACAGTGGTTTGTGCCCATAGATTTCCTATTGAAATAGCCCCAAAAAGGCATAGCAATACCGCAATCATTACAGATGATTTTTTCATTTTTTTACGATTTAAATGATGAATTAATGTGTTAAACGGGTTTATACCCGATTTTTTCAATGTGTTATGAAGATTGTGTTGATTTGAGTACCCTTATTTTATAAGGATTTGGAATGTCAAACTTTCGCAAATCCATTAGCCTTGAGTTTGCAATGTTTTTATTGAATTATTAGAATGAAATGTGTACAAAACAGAGTATAAATAATGCTCAATGGCAAATGACTGAACGTTCATTACATTAGTAGTAAAAACAGAATATTTATTACAAGGTCATTAAAAAAATGTAGGAGGATAGATTCTACTCTCATTAGCATGATGGTTGAAATAAACTTTGAGGTTCCGCTCTGCGTATGCAGCAATGGATGAAAGTGTTTTCTACTCCATTGAAACTTGGTAGGTTTGTAAAGTGCTTCTTACGATTTCCCTCATCCTTGATAAAATCTTTATACTAACGCTATGAAATGTATTTTTACGAAGCTAGTCCCAGGCTTTTTGTGTCTGTTCTTCTGTGGGATGTTGCCTGTTTTTGCCCAAAATACAGTGGTAACTTATGCGGGTAATGCGCGTGCCCAACGCTTCAACGAGGTATTGGAACTTTCCGATGGCTCGCTTGTGGTAGTAGGCGAACAAGAAGGGCGTAATTTTGATTGGGTTCCCGTAGCACCACGCACGTTAATAGCCCCCAACCCACCTGCTGAAAATATCGATAATGCTGGAGCAAATTCAAATGTACCAATCATCGGTTTTTTGCTACACATTAGCGCCGACTTGCAAACCGTGCTCAGTTTTGTTCAATTTCCGGAAGATGCTGTGGAGTCGGTTACGCACATCCGTACCAATACCACTCCAAATGAAACAACAGGCGATTTATTTATTTCGGGGATGCGTACCGGTATTCGGCGCAACGCTCTCGGAGAGCCGCTGGATAATACTGGAGTCGTAACGGCAAACCCTGACGATTATGTGCCAGTAGAAGGCTACTATCTTGCAAAATTGAACAATAATTTTCTGAACGGTGAGCCGACTCAACTCGAATGGGCGTGGAATGTACAGGCTACCGGCGATCATCGAGAACGCCAGCCATGGGATGTAGGAAGCGATGGGAAAATAGTGTACGCCGAAGGTGTACCCCATGGGAATGGCTGGTCGGCGGTGCGGCGTTTACGTGCCGATGGACTTGGAAACGATGTTGTGGAACATTGGCGATACCACCAAGGACGCTACAAAGCTGATGGAGTACCGGTGGAAGGCTCATGGACTCCGGCTTTCTCGAACAACGCGGTAATTCCTGAGTCGAGTGCCGTTATTTTTATTGCCGATATGCGCTGTGGGTTGCGTTCGTGGACTGCTGCTGAATACAATGCGGATACAAAAGATGAAAATGGAAATGTACGCATTGGATCTTGGCCAATGGATACTTTTTATGCCAGTGAGTGCGACGTAACCAACCCAGCAGGTACGCAAGCACAAGGCGGTGTAGTAACAGGCTATCGCTTAGGGGCAACCACCACTCACCGAATTGGCGCAATTACAGTCGACCGGCGCACCAACGATATGTACATTGGGTCGAGTATCCAATCGGTAACGGCAGGTGGACTCCCCGATTTTGAGCCCATGATCATTGGATTTACAAGCGATGGAAGGAAGAAATGGTGGGCACGTTTGTACCAAGAAACCGGAGCACAATCGCCACCCGATCAGTATATTGATGGCTTAGGAATTGATTATTCTCAAGAAGGCTCGCTAAGCTCTTTACTAGTCATTGGAAGGCAGCATGGCAACAACGTTTTTGCCTTTTTTGCCAATTCAGATATCGCTTTAAATCCACTCAATACAGGTAATTCGTTCCATAATAATTTCACCGGAACGTTTGGAGATATCCATATTTCTTGGATTGCCAAGTACCGTCTAACCAACGGCGATCTGTTGTACAGCTCGTGGTCAGCAGGTTACCTGAACGATGTAGGTATTGGAGGGCCGTACCCCGAGCCTATCCACGACGGCTGGGCAAGCCATAATAATGGCAACCCTAACCTAAATACCAATTACAGCAAAATTCATATTGAAACCGATAAGGCAGGCAATGTATATGTCTTATCGTATGCCCGTCGGTTTGTTACTACGAGCAACGCGTACCAACCCCAAACTAAATTTGCCGATGGTGAGGCGGCATGGGCACCACAAATTCGTGTGTTTCGTCCCGATTTAAAAGAGCTTGTATACGGCTCTTCTCTGACCGGTGTTTGGAATATCACCACAGGGACAGGAGGAAACAATACTGATTTGCTAGGCATGGCACCCTCGGGGAATAAAGTAGTGGTGGTGGGGTATCATGTTGCCGACGGTGCAGGCAATGCCGAGGGGAACGATATCCCAACCACTAACGAACCTGCTTGGGGGCGTACCACCCCTGATGGAGAAACGGCAATTATTGCCCGTTTGATGTATGCTAATACCGTAACAGCCGACTTTGCCATCAATCCTTTTGAAGGAACTTGCGTAGGGGAAACGGTAACCCTGCACGATTTAAGCATCAATGCCGATGCTTATAATTGGGATTTTGATGGAGCCACGGTTAATAACTTAGGAACTACCGATGCAGGCCCCTACGAATTAACTTGGGCGACTCCCGGCACAAAGACCCTGCGGCTTACCGTTACCGACGCTTTTGGCGTTTCTTCTACTGAAAAAACACTCACGTACGAAGTAACTGCACCGCCTACTACAGCGCCTATCAATCAAACGGTAGATATTTCAGCGGCTTCGGCAAACATACTATTGAATGCCCCGGCAGGAGGCGATTTCTACGAATGGCGATTCTACGATTTAGTAACCCAAGATACAGTCTATTATGCAGGAACTACCCCTCAAAGCCATTATTTTGAGCTTAGAGGGGTATATCGCGGTTTTTTACGAGTGCGTAGCGGTACGTGCGAAGTGGAAGTCCCTTTAACTATTACGGTTACCGGTGGACCAGGCGATATTAGTGCAGAGTTTACAGTAAACCCAGAAGATGCCTGCTTTGGTAGCATTGTTACCTTCGATGATGTAAACGGAGAGAATATTACCGAATGGAATTGGGCTTTTGGCCGCGATGCTTATCCGAGTACAGCCACAGGGCCGGGGCCTCACGAAGTGGTATTTACCAATTTAAACGACCCGTTAGATAACGGCGAACGTACCGCATTACTCACGGTCAGTAATGGGCGTATAGAACGCAATTATTTGTATACATTTCGGGTAAATGCGACTGCCAATGCAACATTTACGGTTGCACCTAGCCCTGCAACGGCCGGGACAGGAGTTACATTTACGCCAAATACAAATGATCCGGCAAATGCCTATCGTTGGAACTTTGGAAACCCTTTTGAAGGAGGGAACACTTCTACTAATGCGATAGGCAATAAAACCTACAATACACCCGGCAATTATTTTGTAACGTTAGAGGTAACCACGCCCGAAGGCTGTGTTTCGAGTACTACCCAAGAAATTGTAGTAAATGGAGGCGACCCTGTAGAACCTGATTTTGCCATCACACCAGCTAACCAAACATGCGTTTTCAATAATATACAGGTAACCGATATGTCGCGTGGATACGAACAAGAAGATCGCCTATGGCATTTTGGGGAAGGCGCAGTACCAGGTGGTACACTCGAGGGTCCTCGCCCCGATTCGGTGTACTGGGAAACCCCCGGAACCAAACGCATTGTGCTCAGAGTAGATGCAGGTAATGGAAACCCAAGAACCAAAGTTTATTCAGAATTATACGAAGTAATTCCCTATCCTAATGCATTTTTTATGGTAGAAGGAAATGTTTGTTCGCCTCCTGCCAATCTTACTTTTGTACCGAGAGCGCAGCCCGGCAATTACTACGAGTGGATTTTTGATGATGGCACCCTGAGCACTCAAACCTCCAGCCAGCCTACGGCTATGTTCAGCAATTCAGGAACCGCTCAACTGACTGTAACTAACAACGGTTGCCGCTCGGTAATGGCACGAAGTGTAAAGGTAGGGGCAGCTTGTAACGAATTGAAAGCTGCTGTTATCGTGAAGCCTGCCCGCCAAGATTGTGGCGAGCAACAATTTATTGTGGAAGGCTTTGCCAGTGGAGAGGTAACTACTTGGAGTTGGAATTTTAATGGAGGAACTGCCTACGACCTGAACTTCAACCCTACTGCTACGGTAGATGCCGGCCCATTTGTAGTGGTGTACGATCCGGCAGCAACGGGGACGCACACCATCGAACTGACCGTTACAGGACCTTCAGGAACTGATACCATCCAAGCCGAAATGTTGATTCTTCCCGAGTAGAATAGCTTAGCTATTGAAAGTTAGAAAAGAGGAAAATGCAAGTGAAACTGTTCTTTTCCTCTTCCCTCCCAAAATCGGGCGTATTTTTGCACTACATTTGGTACGAATCCTGCCATTGAAACCAACATGATTGTTCACCGCTACCCCTTGCTTAAAAACACATTGCGTTATCTTTTTTTCTTTTTTGTCCTCCTTATTACGAGTACAAACGGGCTTGCACAAGATCCTCAGTTTACTCAATTCTACGCAGCTCCTTTGTATCTTAACCCTGCATACACTGGCTCAAATGGGAACATCCGAGCGGCATTGAACTACCGTAACCAATGGCCAGGTTCCGATGCCCAATCAGTTACCTATATGGCATCGTACGATCAAGCCATCCCTATCATTCGGAGCGGAGTAGGTCTATTGGCAAAACGCGACGAACAATTCAACGGGTTAGGAAGCACGTTTACCTCTCAAGAAGTCGCTGCCTCGTATTCCTATTCAATAGGCGTAAATGATGACATTGTAATTCAACCTGCCCTGCAAGTAGGTTACGTAATGCGCGATATAAATTTTAGTTCATTCATTTTTGGGGATCAGCTTACGAATCAGGGGCTTACAAATAACCCGACTGCCGAGCAATTTCCTGATGAACGCATCGGCTACATTGATGTTTCCACAGGGTTTTTAGTGTTTTCCGAGCGATTTTGGTTTGGTGCTGCGGTGCATCACATTAACGAACCGGAGCAATCGTGGTTGGGTAATTTTGACCAGCTTCCAATGAAAACAACGGTACATTTTGGGTATGTAATTGCCACCCGCCCATTGCGCCGCCGTCGTATGGATTTAGAAGATGGAACCATCATCCCTGTGATACAATACAAAACTCAGGGGCGTTCCGACCAACTGAGCCTAGGATTTTATGCAAACTTTAAGCCCATCACATTTGGAGCGTGGTATCGAGGTTTGCCTTTAAAGCGCTACGATCAATCGGTAAATAATAACGATGCCCTTGCGGTGCTTTTTGGGGTGTACCTTAAAACGCTTACGTTAGCCTACAGCTACGATATCACCGTGTCGGAACTTGCCCCTAATACTGGAGGTGCCCACGAAATTTCGCTTACCTTCGATTTTAAGCCACGCGACAATCGGAAACAGCCTCGTTTTCGTGGACCGCGTCGTGCACCGTCTCCTTGGCGTCGCCGTTTCTAAAATTGCATAGTAACGTTTTTATTTTGAAATCTTTAAATCCGTGGTTGTTCATGTGCTTGAATCAACCCAACTTTGAGGATTTCCTGACCTTGGACGAGTACAAAAGCTGACTTTTCCCAACCAAATAGTTTTGAGTACGTGTTGTAGGGTGTGTTTTTCTGCACTTTTCTTTTTTGTACCTTTTCACAGGTAAATCATTGAGATAAAACGCATACCTATGGGTGATAAGAAAGAAGAACGCCGCTTGCGCAAAGCCAACCGAAAAAAACGTCGACGCGAACGCCGCGCAGCTCGCAAAGCTGCTCGGCAGGCAAGAAGAGAAGCTCGCCGAGAGGGTAGAGTAGGTTTAAAATTGCAAATTGCTGAAAAAGTAGGCGATTTTTTGGATAACGAATTCGCTAAAATTCAAAAAGAAAAGCAGCAAAAACTAGCTGCTGGAGGCTCAGCTGAGCAGTCGCTCGATCCGAAAACACTCCTCGCTAAATATGCCCTAAAAGCGGTAGTGCAAGGGGCTAAATCGGGGCTACTTCCAGGCTTTGTCGGGATGGTAACCATCATCCCCGAAATTGTGGGAAATGTGAAAAGCCAATTGCGAATGGTGTACGATTTAGGAATTGCCAACGGTTACCCGCATGATACCCACAAAGACATCATCATTTATGTGTTTCTCGATTCGCTCGGTAAACGCCTTACCGGCTTTGGAATTATTCAGGGAAACCAAATTCTGGTAAAGCCTACCAATTCCTCAACCTTGAGTGCCGTGGTGAAGATTATTGCCGGCTATGTGGTAAGCCAATTAGTACGCTCCTTGGTGTGCAAGTGGTTGCCCGGTATAGGCAGTGCAGCCATGATGGCGTGGGCACACCATACCATCATGAAAGTTTCAAGTAATGCGAATGGGTTGTATCAGAAAGAAATTACATTGGCAAATGAACCCACTACTGAAGCAGATGCCGCCGAGTGGGAAGTATTGGAAGCCGCCCTGAGCGACCCCGACGAAGATGACGATGCCGACATCATCAAGTTTATCGCTCTAATTGATTTGATGCGCCAAGACGGTAAAATTCAACCAAAAGAAAAGGGATTATTCTTGGAAATGCTTCAAAACTCTGATTTTGAAGACGATGAAAAAGAAGAATTGCTCGAAATGCTAGAAGCTAATGAAGATGTAGATCCCGATTTATCTTTTTTCCAAGAACACCCAGAGGAAATTGCAGGTTTTATTTTCGATTTAGTTGCTCTCGCTAAAATAGACAACCATTTACATGTAAAAGAAGCCGGCTATCTTTTTGAAGTTGCCGATGAATTAAACTTCCCGAAAGAGCAACTCATGCAAATGCTTGAAGCCTAGTACATACTTTATTAGAATTTTGTAGTAGGCAGAAATCACGCTTTTGCTTTCTTTTACTTTCTCTATATCCTAATTTTAGAAAGGATTTATAACACTTAAAAGTTTAACCCAATGAGACTCGTTTACATTACTATACCTCTTTTATTCTGTGCAGCGGCGTTCGCTCAAACCAATGAACCTTCTCCGGAAAAGAAAGAAACGCCCGTGCACGAGAAAAAAGTATTAGTAAAAGATGGTAAAATCTATTGGAATAAATCGCTTCCGGTCTATCTGTTTGTATCCACCAAGCCCGATGGCAGCGATATGATGCGCCTTGAGAGCACCTCCACAAAAGAATATGCCAACCCCATGTACTTTGATACCGAAGGGATAAACTACATCAGGCATAAGTGGGCTATCGACCCTGAAACAGGGAAGCCAGTTTCACCTGAACTAGAAGTACAGTTTGAAGTATATAACGATGGTATGCCCCCGATTACTACTGCCGACATCGAGGGTAAAAATCGCTATAACAACGGCTCTACCATTTTTTATGGCGAAAAAGTTACTGTAACGCTTTCTGCTGAAGATGGTCTTTCCGGGGTCGATCAAATTTACCAAGTAGTAAATGGGGCGCAATTTGTTGCCTATAAGCAACCTATTGAACTTACTCAAGGCGGTACGTACACGGTACAGTATTACGCTGCCGATCAGGTAGGAAATGTGGAAAAAGTTCAAGAAAAGAAATTTGTGCTCGATTTAAACCCACCAACTTCTAACCATGTGGTAGAAGGAACTCGCCAAGGGGATGTACTTTCTCCAAAAGCGACCATTCGCCTCGATAGAAACGATGCCGAATCTGGCTTAAAACGCACATTTTATCAATTTGATGGTGAGCCTGAAAAAATATATTACGGCCCTATTAACTTAAATGCACTCGCCGATGGTAACCACACGCTCACCTACTATGCAGAAGACAAGGTTGGGAATGTAGAAACAAAAAAAACATATGATTTTTATTTGGATAAGACCCCTCCACGCATTGTATCGATTGTCCAAGGCGACCGGTTTAACAACCGAGGGCGTAATTACATTTCGGGTAGAAGCAAGCTTAAATTGGTCGCTAACGATAACAAATCGGGGGTTGATAAAGTATATTATCAAATTAATGGGGGCGAATTCCAAGAATATACCGATCCGTTTCCAATCCAGCGCTCGCAAGGGAATATGATTGTGAGCTTTTATGCCACCGATATGGTAGGCAACCGCGGAGGGGCTTCTACCGACCGTAACTTGGGTAATATGTACCTTGACCTTACCGCACCCAATGTTTCTTACAGCGTAGTTGGTCCTAAACTCTTCACCCGCGATACTATGTTCATCAGCGGAGAAAGTAAAATCAGGCTGACGGCTAGTGACTCAGAATCGGGCATTCAAAAAATGACCTACGTACTCGATGGTGCTGCGCAGCAAGATTATGCAGATCCTTTCCCCGTAACCGGAGTAAATGGGGTTCATAAGTTCACATATTCGGCGATTGACCAGGTGTATAACCAAATGACCAAAGATGATTTTGTAGTACTTGATACAAAAGGGCCTGAAGTATATTTCCATCCGAGTATGCAGCGAATTGCCACACAGCGCTACGAAAAACAAAATATGGAGGTAGATGTGTATACGAGCGAAACGCAATTCTACTTAGCGGCAACCGATAAACTCGTAGGTACCGATAAAATCTATTACAAGATTGATAAAACACTCGAAAGGCTTTATACCACACCCGTAGTAATTTCGAAGAAAGGAAAACGAAAACTTACTGTTTGGGCAGTTGATGAACTCGGGAACAAAAGTGAAGAGTCGGTATTTGAATTCGTGATACAGTAATATCTAACCAATTTACAAGAGAAAAGCTGACGTATACGCCAGCTTTTTCAGTATTTAACAGATTATTTATTTCCCGTTAGGGCTGTTTGTAAAATTCCTTTCAGAAATTGTTTGGTAATTAAGTAGGTAGGGCGAACGCCGGTGATGCCCAAACTCCCCGAGGCGAGCGTACCACCGGTAATTAGCGGGTTATCTGAAGCATAGTAGGCGTACCGCAGGGTAATATCTTTTCGGATATTGTGCCGAATATGCGAAGCCGCCTGAATTGCCTTTTGATAATGGGCACCCTCCATTTCTAGCCCTATCGCCTGCCACGACGACTCCTTAAAATACCGCAATACTTCTCGGTTTTGTAATGAAGTACCCAGTACAGAAATCATCGTTCCTTTAAAGACTTTCAGGCCGTTGCCCTCAAACTCTTCTACTGTACAAGCATTTTCAAACGGGTAATTATCGGCAGTTCCTTCAAATACATGTGCCGTCGGAATCATCAAATCGCCTTTATCGCCACTGAGAATACCGGCTTTCCCCATAATAGAAATAGAGCTTACCTGTAACATATGCTCCTTTTCTTCTGCTTTTAACGGTTTGAGGAGTTCATCCATAGTTTCATAGGCCTGCTCGCCAAAAGCATAGTCCATCACGAAAATCACAGGTTTTTCCGCTTCAATTACTTCACGTTGTGCTTCTAGTTCAGGGGAAAGCTTATCGAGGTTGAGCTTCGTTGTATCAAAAATTTGCACTCCGATGTTCGTCCCGGAGTTATCGTGGATGGTGTACATGCCATGGCTCATGGCATACTCTTTTACTTGCGCTTGTAGTTCTTTACCATCGTCTTGGCTGAGGCGTAAGGCAAGTGCTTCGAGCGTTTCGTGTTGCCCTTTTTCAACAAGGGCAGGGTAAGCGTACAAAGCATTCATCACACTATGTAAATTTGCACTGACAATGTGCAGAGGTCGGTCGATTAGGTTCTTTTTTAGTAAAAACGATTTAATGCGAGTAGCCCACTGTTCTCCATAAATATGCCTCCCAATGCGTTCGCGCAGGGCGGGGGTAAAGCTGATTTGCCGCACTTTGGAATTAGAAATCCGTTCTTGAGCTATTTTCCCAAGCCAATACACAGTATGAAACAGCCCATTGTTGCGTGTGGGGTTTTCCCTAAGTCGGTGGTATGCATGCTTCGTTTCTTCGAAAGTACGCCCTAAAATGGTGCTCAGGTAGGTAAATGCCACATCGCGAATGGAAGTATCGGTATCTTGTTCATTTTCTAGCTCGTCGAGGTTTTGTTCCATCAGTTTTTCGAGTTTATACCACTCAGGGGTTTTTTCTCCTTTCTCGTCGTAACCGCGACTTTTGATTTTCTCGGCTTCGATGTACATAAACGTAAGGTGCGTTAAAATGTCGTAGATTTCACTTTTACCCCTTGTAACCTCAATCAGCATTTGTTCCTCATCAATCCGATAGCAGTTTCGGCGGCGTTTTGCAGGGATAATCGTTTCGAATGAAGAACTATATCCTTCTTTTGAAGTCAGTTTTACGAAACGACATTCTTCAATGCCTTTGGGCAAACGATCCATCACATAAACTAGACCATCGAGCTCAACCTTTTCGGGGTCGTCCATCGAACCATAAATTTCCGGGCGTAAATCGAGCATAGCAGCGGCTAACTCACTCCCCGAAGCACCAAGAGGTTTGTAAAAGCCTCGGTTAAACAAATGCCGCATTTCAATATAAATGCGTTCAATTGCTGCTCTCGATTCTTGTGCACGTGTTAAGATTTGATGATTTTCAGCCATTGGAAGGAAAGAATAAGTTTTGAAAGAAACCAGACTTGCACCGTACAAGTCGGCAAAAATACAGATACCTTCCGAAATGATATTGGGAAAATTCGAATTGCCAATGCCTCAAAACAAAGCCGAAAACCTATCTGTCTCCCATGCAAATTCTGTATTTTTAGAAATAGAAAGATATTCTGAATACAAACCACAATTTAGTACAACATGAAACGTATGACTTTTTGGTTGCTTGCTTCATTGCTCTTATGGGGATCTTCCCAAGAGTTGTGGGCGCAGCGCAACCGACAGAAAAACACGGCCTCAGCTACTGAAGCAGCGCCAAATCCTGAACTGTTTAAAGCTCTCAAATGGCGGAACATCGGGCCTTTCCGTGGGGGGCGCTCCGTGGCAGTAGCCGGAGTAGTGCAAGATCCACAAACGTATTACTTTGGCAGTACCGGCGGAGGCGTATGGAAAACCGAAGATGCAGGAATCACCTGGAATAACATTTCCGATGGTCAGTTCAAGATGGGCTCGGTAGGTGCCATTGCCGTCGCCGAGTCTGACCCTAACGTGGTATATGTAGGCATGGGCGAACACGCCATCCGTGGCGTGATGACCTCCCATGGCGACGGGGTCTATAAATCGACCGATGCCGGAAAAACTTGGCAACATGTGGGGCTTGAAAAAACACGCCACATTTCCGATGTAATCGTACACCCTCAGAATCCTGAAGTGGTGTTTGTTTCTGCACAAGGAGCTGCACACGGCCCTAACCAAGATAGAGGTGTGTTCAAATCGACCGATGGTGGAAAAACCTGGAAAAAAGTATTGTATGTAGATGAAAACACCGGGGCTTCCGGGTTGACAATGGATATGACCAACCCTCGGATTTTATATGCCGCCATGTGGGAGCATACTCGTTTCCCTTGGCAAGTGAAGAGCGGAGGGAAAGGCTCGGGTATCTATAAATCGACCGACGGAGGAGAAACATGGGAAAAACTTACCAAAGGACTGCCTGAATTAATGGGCAAAATCGGGGTGTCCGTTTCTAGGGCGAACCCTAACCGCGTATTCGCAAATATTGAAGCCGAAGAAGGAGGTGTGTATCGCTCCGACGATGCAGGTGCGTCGTGGATACGTACTTGCGCCGATCGGGTAACCCAAGCACGCTCTTGGTACTACATGGAAGTATTTGCCGACCCCCAAGACGAAAATGTAGTGTATGTACTAAATGCACCAGTACTTAAATCGATCGATGGCGGCAAAACGTTTTCACAGGTTTCGGTGCCCCATGGCGATAATCACGATTTGTGGATTAACCCCATAAACGACCAAATTATGATCAATGCAAACGATGGGGGGGCTAATATTTCATTTAATGGAGGTAAGAGTTGGTCAACCCAACAAAACCAATCAACCGTACAGTTTTATCGGGTAATTACCGATAATCGTTTCCCTTATTATGTATATGGAGGGCAACAAGATAACTCTACCGTAGCTATTGCGAGCCGTACGAACGGTGGAGGCATCGGCTGGAAAGATTGGTACGCAACGGCAGGCTGCGAAAGCGCTTTCCTTGCCTTCGATGAAGATGACCCGCAGTTGGTCTATGGTGGATGCTACCAAGGCTATATTTCAGTATTTGACCACACTACGCAACAAACGAAAGACATCATGGCGTATCCGGTAATCGGTTTAGGTTCTATCCCTAAGGAAATGAAATATCGATTTAATTGGAATGCGCCCATTATCCTTTCTCAGCATGATAAAAAAACCTTGTACCACGCAGGGCAAAAGGTATTGCAAAGTACCAATGGCGGAATGAGTTGGAAAGAAATTAGCCCCGATCTTACCCGAAACGATCCCACAAAACAAGGGCTGGGTGGCGCTCCCATTACCAACGAAGGAGCTGGAGGCGAAAATTATAATACTATCGCATACATGGCAGAATCTCCACATAAAGCCGGCGTGCTATGGACAGGGAGCGATTGCGGATTGGTACACGTTACCGAAGATGGCGGCGAAAATTGGCGGAATGTAACACCTCCCACTGCTCAAGAAGGAATCATCAACTCCATTGAAGTTTCTCCTTTTGACCCCAATACTGTGTACATCACGCTTTTGCGTTATAAAATGAATGATTACACGCCGTATGTATATAAAACAACGGATAACGGATCGACTTGGACGCAAATTACTAACGGATTTACCGAAGAAGACTACGTACGGGTGGTGCGGGAAGATCGTGTAACAAAAGATTTGCTATATGCAGGTACTGAAACCGGGTTATACATTTCGTATAATGGAGGAAAACAGTGGACGAAATTCCAGCTCAACCTACCCCATTGCCCCATTAACGACCTCACCATTCGGCAAAACGATTTGATTGCTGCTACTTCAGGCAGAGGATTCTGGATTCTCGACGACCTCGGCGTCCTTCAGCAAAGCGATGGTGTGCTTGCCAACACTATAATGAAACTCTTTACCCCAAAAGATACGTATCGCCTCGATGCGCCAAGCCCTAGCAAGCCCATTCCTGGCATGGGGCAAAACCCAATGAATGGAGTCGTTTTCGATTACTACCTTGCCGAAGCAGTGCCTGATAGCATCGTCCTGACTTTAGAAATTAGAAATGAGCAAGGCGAAGTAGTACGCACGTACGATAACCAAAAACAAAAAGGCTTTAAATCGTACCCAGGTGGACCACCTGCTAAACAAGTACTCTCGGCTAAAAAAGGAGTGAACCGCTTCGCTTGGGATTTCCGCCGAAACTCGGTGCCCGCCGTCGATGGAGTGTTTGTGCTTGGAGATTACCGAGGGCATGTAGTACCTCCGGGAGCTTATACGGCAATACTTACTTTAGGTGAGCAATCTCAAGAAGTTGCCTTCACACTGCTTGCCGACCCACGACTCTCTGCCAAACCTGCCGATTATGAAGCACAGCAGAAAATATTGCTTTCAATTGAGCAGAACGTGCTTGAAATTCACGAGGCGGTGAACCAAATGCGAAAAGCTGGTGAACAAGTGAAACGCTATACCGAACTGCTCGAATTGCACGAAAATATGGCGGATTTGATAAAGCAGGGGAAACGCCTTCAAGAAACCATCAAAACTTGGGAAGAAAATCTAATCCAGCCTAAGCAGAAAACCTTTCAAGATGTCATCAACTTCCCGAACCAGCTAAACGCAGAGTTGCTTAACCTGAAAAGCAGAGTAGATACGCACGACCCTCGCCCTACGCAAGGGGCACAACAGCGCCTTAGCGATTTACAAGCAGAGTGGGCAAAACACAAAAAGCAGCTACAATCTATTATGGAGAACGAAGTGAAACAGTTCAACGAATTGTACAAGCAGAAAAACCTTCCTGCCATCATTATGGAGCCTAGTAAAACAGGTTCAGAAAGTGGCGATTAGAACACACAGTAAAGGGCGGCGCTTGCGAAAACGCTGCCCTTTCTGCAAACGGCTACGATGGTTTACTCTCCAAAATGTATCTTTTCTATCAATAATTTCTCTCCCTGAATGATATGATTGGTAGGGTGTGGGCGAGTAGTACTTCGCAGATGGACAAGCTGCGTGTCCCGTGCCTATCTTTCAGCTTTAATAATCGTTCGTGTACTTGGTGCAATTTGGCGAACCATTCGTTCGACTAAGGCGAAACGAGCAGAAGTTTTTCCTCAGGTTTATAGCTTACCAACACCGAAATTTGCTCGCCCAAAAGTACCTTGGCAAGGGAAGTATCTATTACTTTGTTTGTATATCTCCATAAGCCTCAATTTTACAGCCCTTATCGTTTTTTATAGATAACTTGAGTAGATGAAAAAAGAAGATTTAAACACAGATATGCCCAAATTCACCGGTCCCAACGCATTGAACAATTTCTTGAGCTATATGCATGATAGAATTCGATCATTCGAAAAAGAACATGGTATTGAATCGTGGGAAGCCGAACAGCGCAAATTAATAGAAGAGGGGCTGCCACCTTACGAAGCATACTCGAAGCCTATTTTTTTTCATAAACATCAATCGTATTACACAAACTATTTCAACGATACGCACCGGCAGCTTTATGAAAATTTACATAAAGTGTTAGATTCCCTAACTCGTTATTTACGATAACCGACTCGTTACTATATGCACCAGAAGCAATCTATAATCAGCCGCCGCTTGCGGAAGTTAAAACATTGGAGTTGGATGGTAACCATGGCATACATGTTAGGGCTTGCCAAGCCGTATCGCGATGGAGAAGCACTGGTCTCTTTGATGGAAATTCGAGTGGATGAACGCGAACCCGAAGAAGAACCATCGATTGGTGTCGCGCAGTGGACTTTTGAAGAAGCCACTTTCTTTCATAAAACAGGTTTTGGTTATTTCCCCAGAAACTGACCGTTTTTTTATCAACAACATTGTTCTCCTCAGCGTTTAGTTTTTCTGC
This sequence comes from uncultured Roseobacteraceae bacterium, assembly GCA_964394585.1. Taxonomy (GTDB): domain Bacteria; phylum Bacteroidota; class Bacteroidia; order Cytophagales; family Flammeovirgaceae; genus CAYUJH01. The sequence continues at coordinate 28,229 of CAYMYI010000008.1, read as the reverse complement.
TTAATTATAAACCAAGCGAAACTACGTGTATGAATTTGGCAAAAAAATAAGTCAACTGTAAGCTTCCGTGAACTGTTTAAATTTTTACACAGACTCAGAAATTTAGTCTAACTAAACCATCCAGAAAAATTGGCGGAATGGATGAAAGAACTGTTTAGGAATACTATAGAAAAAGTTGGTCTAACACAAGGAACGATACCCTATTGAACCAAAACGCCACGGGGTTAGTACCTCATGGCGAAATGGATATGCTTAGAACAGCTTCGTTTTCGGTTGTTGAGCAAAGTTATTTTAGCTGATAGATCCTTGCCTCGTAGGGGGCGAGCATAAAGGTTTGGTTGCCTGTGTCTTGTGGGGTAGAGTAGTTGCCAATTAGCAATATCTTTTCGGTAAAGACTAAAGTTCCCGGCATTGTATACGTTGCTGCGTTTTCGGAAATGTTGAGGAGAATCAGCAGGCGTTGCGTACCCAATGTGCGGGTATAGGCATACACCTGTTCATGTGTGGGGTCAAGGTCTTGATACGCCCCATAGACCAACACCTCATGTTGTTTCCGCAGTTGAATCATTTTCTTGTAATGATGTAGGATGGAATCGGGGTCGGCGAGTGCTGCTGCAGCATTTACCTGCACGTAGTTGGGGTTTATTTTTAGCCAGGGAGTACCATTGGTAAAGCCTGCGTTCGTTTCTGCCGACCATTGAATGGGAGTACGGGCATTATCGCGGCTAAACCGATGCTGTGCCTTTAAAAATTTATCGAGATCGCCCCCTTGCGCTTTCAGCTCGCGGTAGGCATTGTGAGTTTGTACATCGTTATAGTCTTCGATGGAGTCGTATGCGACGTTGGTCATCCCGAACTCGTCGCCCTGATAGATGTAGGGTGTCCCTCGGAGCGAAAGAAGCAAGGTGGCAAACAATTTCCCCGATTGTTTCCAATAGATGCTATCGTTGCCAAAACGCGAAAGCAAGCGGGGGAAATCGTGGTTGCCGAGGTATATACTATTCCAGCCTTCGTTACCGAGAGCGGCATCCCATCGGTTAAAAACAGCTTTAAATTCAGAAACTTTCCATTGTTTAAATTCCCAGAAATCTTCCGGGGAGCGATCAATCCCCATGTGGTCAAAATGGAAAATCATATTTAATTCGTTTCGTGAATGCCCTACGTAATCGTTGGCTTCCTCTACTGCAACGCCAATGCCTTCGCCTACGGTCATAATGTCGTATTTACTCAAAACTTCGCAGTGCATTTCTTGGAGAAACTCGTGGATGCGAGGCCCACTAGCATATACTGCCGGGAAGTTGCCGTCGAAATCTTCGGGAAATGGCGGGAAATGCTGGTCTTTCGAAATCAGCGGGATTACATCCATTCGGAAACCATCCACGCCTTTGTCGAGCCAAAAGCGCATCATTTTATAAATTTCGAAACGCATTGTTTCGTTTTCCCAATTTAAATCGGGCTGTTTTTTTGTAAAGTAGTGGAGGTAATATTCTTGCGTGGTATCGTCCCATTCCCAAGCACTACCGCTAAAGAAAGAAACCCAGTTATTGGGAGGTGTGTTTGGAGTGCCGGGTTTCCAAATGTAGAAGTCGCGGTAGGGGTTATCTTTCGATTTTCGGGCTTCTTGAAACCAAGCGTGTTCGTCAGAAGAGTGGTTTACTACTAAATCCATTAGGAGTTTCAGCCCTCGTTGCTTCATACCGGCAAGCAGTTCGTCGAAATCGGCCATAGAGCCAAACTCTTTCATAATGGCGTAGTAATCGCTGATGTCGTATCCGTTATCATCGTTAGGCGATTCGTACACCGGGCTTAGCCAAATGATATCCACACCGAGATCTTTCAGGTAATCGAGTTTTTCGATGATACCCCGCAAGTCGCCGATGCCATCGCCATCGCTATCGTTAAAACTGCGTGGGTAAATTTGGTAAATCACGCTTTCTTTCCACCATGCTTTGTGAAGTTCTTGTGTAGCCATGCAATTTGAAATTTTGAGAAACTGAATGAATGCGTTTAAATGCTGGAAAAATACACAAAAAAAATGGCAGCTTAAGCACTCGGCTTTTCCGCGTAGATAAGAGCGTATTTCCAAAGATGGCGTTTGAGGCATTCGTATTGGGCAATCAGGCTTAAGGGCTGTGCTTTGTTCATGCCTTGGCGTTTCATAAAAGTACCGCAGAGGGGCCATGTAGCATGCGCGATTTTGCCCAACCAATACAACCGTTTCGATGAAGCTCGAATATATTGCGACATGTCGCGGTGGTGTAGTGCTTCAAATCCCACACGTTCACTTTGTTTTTGGAAGGTCTCCCACGTAGGTAACGAGGGGATAGCGTAGCCGTTAAACCATCGCTTGAGCCATTTTTCTTCAGGGGGCGATTGCGGAAATCTATCTTGAAGGTAATCGGCAATTACAAGCCGCCCCCCTGGTTGCAATACGCGGTAGGCTTCCGATAAAAACGGCTGTTTATCGGTAGCATGAAAGATGCTTTCTATCGCCCATACCACACTAAAGGAATGATTGGGGAAAGGAAGTGCCTCAAAATCGGCGACTTCAAAGCGAGTGAGTTGCGTTACGTTTTGCTTGTTTGCCCAAAAGCGTGCAAGTTCTACTTGGCGTTGGCTTAAGTTCACGCCGGTTACGTGGCAGCCCATCGATTCGGCTAGAAAAATGGCACTACCCCCAATGCCACAACCTGCATCGAGCACCCGATCGGACGAGCTGATTTGCGCTCGAGCACATACTACTTCGTTCATGCGTTGCAGCGTATCGGTGAACGATTTTGTGGTGGCATCGCGATATCCGTAATGGATTGCACGGCTTTTTTGTAAGTTCCATGTAAGGCGATACGCCAGCTCGCTGGAGTCGTAAGCATGCACTATTTTGGCTTTATAGTCGGACGAATTTTCAGCTTTATTTGGACGCATAAGCCATTCCTAGGTTGAAAAAGCCAAACGAGGATTTATAGGCAGAAAATAAATTACCCATATACTGATTGTGATAATGTGCCAGGGCATACATCATTTTTGCTTTGATATGAACATGATCTTCAAAGATTTCAGAAATGTTTGTCGTAGGGATTACAAACAGGCTGCACCGTTCTGAGTGGCATACGGCGTTATAAATGCGTGTACTCCCTTCGATGAGCGCGTTTTCACCAAATCCCTGGGTGGAGTGTACCTGCGTAAGTTCTTCGAAGGTTTCTTGCGTATCAATACTGAGCGAAACAACACCTTCGCGCACGAGGTAAAACGCCTGGCTAGGATCACCACGGAAAAAGATTACTTCGTTTTGTTCAAAATTCCTGGGGTATAAAAACGGTAGAAACTCATACAACTCTTCATTATTGAGCTTTTGGAAGAGTCGATTTTGACGCAAAAAGGCAAACAGTTCTTCCTCTTGCTTAGAATATGTTTTTTTGAACGGGTTAAACATAGCTTTAGGTGATTATGCATTTTCTGAAGAAACAATTTCCATTTCGAAAATGCGCTGTGTTTTTGGAGTAATTCGGTAGCGATGGTTGATTCTCCACCCAACTACCCACACAATTTCGTTTCTCGAAACTACAACTTTTGTATTTTCTTTTTGGAAAACCGACAATTTGAGGTCTGTTAAAAAATCGCTTACCAGCTTTGAACCCCGCATCCCCAGCGGTTGGAAACGATCGCCTGCTTGCCAAGAGCGCAGTTCGAGGGGGAACACAAGTAAATTAGCATCGAGGGCGGCAATTTGTTGGTTTGTTGGTAGCCGAAACGCATGGCTGGCAATACTACGCGTATGTAAAACATCTTCCCCTACTTTAATTTGTCTGTTTTCTTCTTCAATACGATGCGATACTTGGGAAACAACAGCGTTATTAGCTTGTACGATAAGCAAATCGCGGTTGAGGAGGGCGCAGTGCGAAGCAGAATAAAAACGCTTGCCTGTTGAATGTGTAGTGGAAAGCAGTTGCTTTGCCTGAACATACGAGAAGCCATACTGCCGTAGAATTTCGTGTAAAATGACGGGATTCCCCCCTTTTTCCATTAGCAAGGGCAAATCAATGTGCAACACTTCCCCGCGCTTTTGGCAACAAGCTTGGGCGAGGGCTTCAACTTGTTGGGCAATAGCCTGCTCGGTAAATCGTAGGCGTTCGGCAACTTGGGCTACCGTATGGGCTAAGTTGGGATTTATTTCATGCAAGAGCGGGATGGCACGGTTTCGTAAAAAATTCCGATGGTACTCATTTTCTTGGTTAGAGGCATCTTCGCGCCATGCAAGTCCTTGAGCATGGGCAAAGGTTTCAATCTCTGCTTTGGTTGCCCATAGCAGCGGTCGGATGTAGGCATCGCGCCGTGGAGAAATCCCACGTAGACTGCGGAGTCCACCTCCTTTGCTTAGGTTAAACAAGATAGTTTCCACTTGGTCGTCGGCATGGTGCGCCAATGCAACAGCAAGCGAAGGCGTCTTTGCCTGCAATGCTGCAAACCATTGGTAACGCAAAGTACGAGCCGCCATTTGTACAGAAACTTTCTGCGTTTGGGCAAAAGTGTAGGTGTCGAACGCGGTTTGCTGAAATGGAACACTCCATTTTGCTGCTAAAGAACCTACAAAGGCGGCATCGGCATCGGCTTCAGCGCCTCGGAGTCGAAAGTTGCAGTGCCATAGCTGAATGGGGTATTGCAAGCGGTGTAGGGCGAAAGCAAGTACGACCGAATCGACCCCGCCACTGCATGCTACTCCTATGGGCTGCTCCGGCTTGAGTAGTTCTTCTTGTTGAATGTATCGGGCAAGCTGATCGAGAAATGGCTCCATAATATTTTCTGAAAGTTTGTAGTAAAAATGAGTCTTAGAATTTGAAAAAACTGCCATTGCAGAATCTGTCAGCGAATTATCGTATCATACCGAATATGGCTTCTGTTTGCAGGTGTAGAAATGCCTATTAAATGAAAAGTAAGATGGCTACACCGACAATTTTTGTTAAAACCGAGAGGATTGGCAAAATTATCCTACCGAATTTATCGGTTCAAGAAAAGGAAATCGCCCTAGAGGCATGTACCTTTGCTGCTCCAAAATGGGGGCATTTGTGCGCTCATCATTATTTTATACAATATCTAAATTAAGCAATGAAACAATTACGAATGCTTATAGGCATCTGCTTGCTGTTGGTTACTGCCGCCCAAGCACAAGACCGCTTGCAGTTTAGTGCCGGGAAATTATCGGGGAGTACCATCAACGGAGTGAAATACAATATTTTTGAAAGTAGCCCTAGCCGAAGAGTTATTATTACCCAAGGAAAAACCAAGGTATACTGCAATAAAGCTGTGGAAAATGCGACGACCAAAGACGTAACCGCTACCGGAAACGTGCAAGTAGTCCAAGAAGGGATGAAAATTAATGGGGAAACGATGTATTACTACAAGACAACCGGCAAGGTAATTATCTTGCCGAAGGAGGGCGGCGAAGTGAAGATGACCCAAAACGACATGACCCTCACAACCGATAAACTTTATTATGACATGAAAACCGGTAATGCCTATTACCTTACCGGCGGGCATGTGGTGCAAAAAGAACTCGATTTAACCAGCGATCGCGGCTATATGTACCGAAATAGCAATATTATTGCCTTTAAGCGGCGCGTGGTGATGAAAGACTCGGTGAAAAACCAAACGATAGAAACCGATACGATGGCATACGACACCCAAACAAAAATTGCCACTTTCCCGGTTACTACCTTCATTAAAAGTAAAGATGGTTATGTGCTCGCTAAAAAAGGAGGTAAGGCAAATACAGCTACTTCAGAAGTGTTTTTTATCGGCGAGACTACCTCGCAAACGGTAGATTACGCCCTCGATGCCAATAATCTGTACTTGAACGACTCTACCGGCGAAGGCATTGCCCGCGACGATGTCCGCCTGAAAATTAAAAAGGAACGCATCAATATTTATGGCGATGTGATGGAGTATGGTAATGAAATGACGCGTACAAAGGCACATGGGCACGCATATATGGAAATGCCCCTAAGCGCCGGCGATACCTTGTTCCTTACTGCCGATACGCTGTTTTCGGTAACGGATACTGCCGAAAACCGGATGATGTTTGCCTACAATAACGTACAGATTTACAGCCGTCAGATGCAAGGAACTTGCGATTCGTTGGTGTATAACCTCGCCGATTCGATGATTTACTTTTTTAATGACCCTGTATTGTGGTCGAAGGGTAGCCAAATAACCGGCAATGAGATTAGCGCTAAACTCGAAGAAGATGACATCGACCGCATGTTTATCGATAGCGAGTCGTTCATTATCTCGCGCGATAGTATCGGGAATTTCAATCAGATTAAAGGGAAAGAAATGGTGGCTCACTTCGATCAAGGATATATCCGCAAGGTAGATGTGGAAGGAAACGGAGAAACCATCTTCTATGCACTCGAAGGCGATTCCCTGTTGATAGGCATGAACTACATTACGTGTAGTTCAATGGTGATTTACTTTGCCGACTCCAACAAAATCAATGATATTTCTTTTATTACCAAGCCTGAATCGAAGTTTATCCCGCCCCATGAGCTGACTGATGAAGACCAAGCGCTTGATAGTTTCAATCCGCGGTTCGATAAAACACCCGGCTATGGGTTGGTAACCCGCTTGCGTAATAAAATGGATGCTATAACCGAAGAAGAAAGCGAGGAAAGCCCTGAAACGCCATCTTCTTCACCAAAAACTAAACAAGAATAAACAGTTCAGTTTGTAACAAAAGCCCCTTTGGTAAAATTATCGAAGGGGTTTTTTTAGCTACTCAAGCGACTTTTCTACGATGAAACGTGGCCTTTTTTTAACCTCTTGGTAAATTTTACCTAAATACTCTCCGATGATTCCAAGGGAAATCATTTGAATACCCCCAAAAGCTGCAATGGGTAAGATGATGGAAGACCAACCCGGTATCGCCTTTCCTGCCAAGTAAGTGTAGATTACCCAAATGCCAAGAAGAATAGCGCCTAGAAACGTACAAACTCCTATGTACAAAATTAGGCGCACCGGATAAATGGAAAAAGAGGTAATCCCTTCCCAAGCGAATGCTATCATTTTACGCAGGGGGTATTTAGAGATGCCGTATTGGCGTTCTTTTCGTTGGTACTTCACGGTGGCTGTGCGGAATCCGAGAGAAGGAAATAGCCCACGTAGAAACACATTCCGTTCTTCAAACTGGGTAAGCGTTTGTATAGCCAGGCGAGTGAACAGCCGAAAATCGGCATGGTGAGGGTAAAGTGGAATGCGCAGCCAATGCATCAGTTGATAGAAGCCTTTGGCGGTCCATCGTTTTATAAGCCGATCATGTGCGCGATTTTCGCGAATGCCATACACCACCTCGGCACCTTTGTAGTAGGCATCGAGCATTTCTGGGATAATGGTGGGGTCGTCTTGCAAGTCGGCATCGAGTGTTACGAACACATCGCCCCAAGGTTCTGCGTGTAACATGCCTGCTAATAGTGCATTTTGGTGCCCAAAGTTCCGCGAGAGTTTCAATCCACAAATCCAAGGATTTTCTAGGTGGAGTTGCTCAATCTGTTGCCAAGTAGCATCGCGGCTGCCATCATCTACTAATAATAGTTTGCTTTCAGACGAAATGAGCTGGCGAGCTATCCATTCGTTGCGTAAGGTTTGTAAACTTGCACAGGTGTACAACAGGGTTTCGGCTTCATTAAAGCAAGGTATGATGAGCACCAGCGTTTTTTCCATGTTTTGTTAACGAAAACGAGAGGTGTATCGTGTGGGAAAATATCTGCACTTTGAATAAAAAAAACCTCAAGTGATGTGAGCTACTTGAGGTTTTTTCTTTTAAGCGACAGAGCACTCTCTTAATCGTCGGTTTTGATGGTTTTATCAAATGGAATTTTAAACTGATACCAAAGGTTTTCATCGGTACCATCGTCTAACACGTCTAAGCCGTATTTGATTTTTTTCGGGTCATCGTACACAAATGTGCCAAAGAGCCGATCCCAAAAAGAAAAGATGTTACCAAAGTTGGTGTCGGTCCAAGGGCGCTCAAAGTGATGGTGGAATTTGTGCATATTGGGTGATATGAATACATAACTCAAACTGCGGTCGAGCCAAATGGGCAGCGTAACGTTGGCGTGCGAAAGGTAAGTAAAGAAGATCGTAGCAATTCGGTATACCATGTAGAAAGCAAGAGGAGCGCCGGTAATTACCACAATTCCAAGCGCGAACAACTCTCTGAGTACATAGTCGCCTGGGTGGTGGCGTGTGCCAGTGGTAGCATCTACTTTGGTGTCGCTGTGGTGTATCATGTGGAAACGCCACATCCATTTTACGCGGTGTAAAAGATAGTGCACCAAGTACTGCGCTACAAAATCCATAAGCATTACCGCGATGATGAGTTCTGCCCAAAGGGGGAGTTCAATCCAATACAGCAGCCCGAACTGGTTGGCTTCCATCCAAGCAAAAATGCCTATAGTTGCTATTCCAAACGCCAGATTGATAAGCATGCTGGTAAGCAAAAAGGCTAGGTTTAACGCTGCATGTTTCCATTTTTTGTAAGGTGATTTTACGAGTGGGAAGTTGCCTTCGAGCAACCAACTGAACGAGAGGCAGACAACAATCCACAAGCCTTTTTGCCATGTGGGCATGGTTTCAAAGAATAGTAAGAACTGTTCCATACGTTTTCTATTTTTTCAAATTCATATTTAAGTAAACCCTTTGTTGAAGGGCGTTTACACGGTGGTTAGCAAGTATTTATTTCTGAAAAATAAGAAATAAGGTTGATTAAGCCCGTTTTCTACGTCGCATTTCTCGTTGAATAAGCGAAAACTCTCGGCTACTTTGCCCCGCGATGGAGGTGTTTTCTTCAGCTCTACGGAACAAATAGGGCATCACTTTATCGATAGGGCCATACGGCACATATTTCACTACATTGTACCCTAAGTGTGCCAAATTGTACGAAATATGATCGCTCATTCCATAAAGTTGTGCAAAATGAAAACGATTGTCGTTGGGAGCGATTCCGTTTTTTTGCATCAGAACGGTGAGGTGGTAGTTGCTGTATTCGTTATGAGTACCGGCTACTACTGAAGCCCGTTCGCGATGTTCTACGCAAAACGTTAGGCCTTTGTCGAAGTCGTCGTCGGTGGTATGCTTATCGGGTTGTATGGGATCTTCGTAGTCTAGTCGGGCTGCCCGTTCGCGTTCTTTTTCCATATATGCTCCCCGCACGAGTTTGGCGCCAAAAAAGTAATTATGCTCTTCTGCTTCTTGGAAATCTTTCTGTAAACGTGTTAAGCTACTTTTTAAATACATCTGGTAAGTGTTATAAACGATGGCTTCTTGTTGATTATAACGTTGCATCATTTCCTGGGCTAGGCGGTCGATACCTTTTTGAATCCAGGATTCTTCGGCATCGATCATCAGTTTTACCTTGTGTTCGTGAGCAGTCCGGCAAATCACGTCGAACCGATCGTGGACACGCTTCCACGCGGCTTCTTCTTGAGAGGTAAGGGTTTGGTTGCTGTGTACTTTTTCGAGTAACGCGAAAGATGCCACTCCGGTGGGTTTAAATACACTGAAAGGGATTTCAGGCGAGGTCGCCGCTTTTTGGATGGTTGCTACAATTTCTTGGCAGGTGCGGTCGAAACTTTTTTCGTTTTTAGTTCCCTCTACGGCGTAGTCGAGGATAGTACCAATGCCATATTCGTTGAGTTGAGCAATAGTAGGTTCACAATCGGAAATATGTTCTCCCCCGCAAAATTGGGCAAATAGTGTATTGCGTACCAATCCTTTCACCGGTAGCTTTAGCCGAAAGGCAAGCTGGGCGAGCGCCGTACCTGATTTTACAAGGATGGGGTTGTTCATCATCCAAAACAGCGCATAGGTTTTTCGCAGTTCTTTGTCGGATCGAGCAGCAAAGGCAATATCCGTATTATCAAAATTAATAGATTGGGTATCAGTTGTCATAGGTGCTAATGGTTAAGGTAAAGCATAAGCAGTTTTTCTCGAGCGGATTGGCGTGTGTAAACAAGCTTAGCCAAGCTTTCAAAAATATTACATATTACCAATGGGTACGGTATCTTGTTCTTTTAAACTGCAAAAAAAATCAAGAATTATTGGCGATGGTATCTTCGGCAGCTTCTTTCCAACGCTGGATTCGCACTTGCTCTTTCAAGACTTCCATCACCTGGATTGCCATTTCTGAAGTGAGGCTTTCTAGCGTTTCGTCTACTTCGAGTAGCGTAACTACCTCAAAGGCTGCATCGGTAATGCCTTCTACCAGCACACTAGCCTTATCAGATTGTAAATCGGCAACTGCCTCGTGTAGTACTTTGTAGACAATATCTTTAACGGCGCTCTCGATTTTACGGCTGATGTATCCTCCTAGCATAGGAACCAGTTCTAACGTTTCTAATTCGGCGTTGTCTTTCATTGCGCGAGCGATCAGATGCTCTAAGTATTCTTTAATTTCCTCTCCGTGTTGCTGGTAAGTTTGGCGCACCACCATTTGTGTGCGGTCGGTGAGCCAATCGACCAATATTTCTTTGCGCGGGCGGAGTACTTCGTTCACAATTTTCTCGATTACCGGGCTGCCTTCGCGCATTTCATCTTGTGCTCCGCTGAGTACATTCACTACTACTCGGTCTGAGATTTCTTCGACCAAAATCTGGTAGTATTTCTTTACTAAGTTAAATACATAGGAATTTTCAAGGTCGATGACTTCCGCTTTTTGAAGACGAAAAAGGATGGAAAATACGCGCAATACACGAAAAAAACGGAATGAGCTGATGGGAATACAACCAAGGACATCGTACCAATGTACAAAGGGAAAAAAGAACCAGCGATAGTAGCTTTTTCTGAAAATAGCGATACCCCAACGAATGAGTAGTTCTGCTATAAAAATGCTGATAAATAGTCCGTCGATTAGTAAAAAGTCTTCGTAGATGTAGGTTTTGTACCAATCGTGAAATTCGGGTGTCAAATTTTCAAAAAAACGTTGAATACGCGGGCTGTCAAATATATAGTTGAATAGCAGCAACAGAAGGTTGAGCACTACTAGCCCTAGCATAATTAAGTCGGTAAGAACCGCCCACTGCAAAGAGCGATTTGAAGAAAGTTTTCGAAAGTTGAACATAAGCCGGTAGAAGTGAGAAAAGATTTTTATACAAAATAGAAAGAAAATTTTTAGTTACGATATAGAAATCTTCCTTTCTGTAAGCGAATAGTGTTAGGGCTTTACATGGCGATAGCCCCACCATATCCATACATATGCTGCCATAAAATGAACTGTTGTAAAAGTTCCCCACAAAATAGCTTTCAGAAGGGTAGGAGCCTCTAACACCCAATAGGAAAGGAAACCCCAAACTACCCATCCGAAGGTATGTGTAACGAGGTAGTGCAAAAACACCGAAGAGCTAGGCAGCATTTCGGCGAGGAGTTTCCAGCGTTTCCATAAATTATATGTTGAGCGCCCTTCGGTTCGGCGAGCTTGTTTGATGATGCCCACCGTGCTAATGCTATGTGCATGACAGTGAATTGCAGGCGCAAAGTGCTTTCCTAACGGTAATTGAGCGAGGATTCTCTTGGCTAAACTCGTTTTCATTAAGCGAAAAGAAGTCATCCGACAAGTGGGAGAAAATGTGCCTTGTAGCACCACTTGCCCCACATATCCGTTGAATTGTGCCCATAAATTTTTTTGAGAGAAAGGAATAGTGCCATACACCAAATCGGCTTGTTGGCGGTGTTGTGCTTGTACAAGCTTGATAAGTTCCTTAGGGTGGATTTGCAGGTCGTCGTCGAGGGTGGCAACCCACGCGTTTTGGGCTTGCTGAATTCCAATATTGATGGCTTGGTGCTGCCCTTGGTTTTTGGGTAAATGCAATATGTGTAATAGTGAGCTATGCAGGCACTTGAGTTGTTGTAAAATGTGTTGCGTTTCAGCATTCGAGGCGTCATCTACTAAGATAATTTCATAGCGGTGTGCCACAAGTGGAGCCACTTCGCTTAGGGCTGCTACTAAGGGTTCAAGTGTGTTGGCACTATTGTACACTGGAATAACTACCGAAAGGGAGGGTAACTTTACCATTTGGCGAAGTATGTTTCGAACGTTTCGTTCCAATCTTCTTTTTCGAATTGTTCTTGATGGTTCCTTTTCAAGATTTTTAGAAAATCGCTGCGGCTAATCATTTCTGCGCCTAAAGTCTCTAAGTGGGGGGTGTAGACTTGGCAGTCGATTAGCTCGAACCGATGTATTTGCAGATTTCGCACCAAGGTTAAAAAACCGGCTTTCGAGGCATTGCTTGCGTGGCTGAACATCGATTCCCCAAAGAAACATTTGCCTATACACCCTCCATATAGCCCTCCGACAAGTTCGTTGTCTTCCCAGACTTCTACCGAATGGATAAAACCCATTTGGTGTAAAATTTCGTAGGTTTCGATCATCTCATCGGTAATCCATGTGCCAAATTGCCCAGGGCGGAAAATAGCTTGGCACTCTCGAATTACTTGCTGAAAGGCTTGGTCGAAGGTTACGGTAAATTTAGGCTTTCGTAAAATAGGACGCATACTTTTAGCAATCTTGATTCGCTCGGGAAATAACACAAAACGAGGATCAGGCGACCACCACTGCGGAAGTTCATTGGGATTAAACCAGGGGAAAATGCCCATTTGGTAAGCGGTCAGTACTCTTTCCGGCGAAAGGTCGCCCCCAATGGCTAGTAATCCCGATTCCGTAGCCAACTCGGGCGATGGGAAAACAGGTTCGCTATTTAACTTAAAAAGTGGCATAATACACACCGTATTTCATTTCTTTATAAACGATAATTTCATCCACCTTGTAAGTTTACAAAATGATGGATGTAGTATTCGATTACCTAACTCAGCACTCCTGGGAAAGTTTGGGAGCACTCTCAGGCTTTATCAGCATTTACTTAAACACCAAAGAAAACCCATTGGGATGGCCGATGGGTATATTGAGCGTACTATGCTATTTATATGTATTTTGGGAAGTATTCCTTTTTGGCGATGTGTTACTGCACGTGGTGTATTTGCTCATGGGGTTGTATGGTTGGTATCAGTGGCTCTACGGAAAGCGAAATACTTCGGGGCGAGCCTTGCATGTAGCCCATATGCCACAGAGGCGTTTATGGGTTATGGGAGCATCAGGTGCGATTGGTACATTAGGTATGGGCTATCTATTTGCCGCTTATACACCGAACACAATGCCTTATGCCGATGCTTTTACTACAGCCTTCAGTTTAGTAGGGCAGTATATGCTTGCCCGAAAATATATTGAGAACTGGCTTTTGTGGATGGTAATCAACATTGCGTGTGTGGTTATCTATGCCATAAAAGGGCTACACATCACTACAGTGCTATATGCTCTCTATTTTGTGTTAGCCATTGTAGGATATGGGCGTTGGAGAGAAAACTTGCAGCCTAGTACGTAAGATTCGCTAATTTTTGTTTCAATACGTTTTGTTCTTCTACGCTACATAGCTCAGAATCGAGTAAAAACTGAAAGATGGTGGAGAGTGTTTGGGGGTCATTTGGTAGGGCTTCGCCTTGGGTAATTACTTCTAGCATTACCGATTTATCGGTTTGTAAATCGTTGCTTTGTCCCAAAAATTTGGGGAGATAATATTGGATAGAAAAACGCAAGAAACGCATTTCGATATTGCGAGGAGTTGCCTCGATGGCTTGGCTTAGTATTTTTTGTGATCGGTTCAAATGCGCCAATTTCTTGTAGGGGTTCCAACTGTGTTTAGCCATTAGCGCCTCAAAAGCGCCTTCATAAGCCGAAAAAATTGCGGGTTTTGCAGGCATCTCTTTCAGTAAATCGAGTTGGCGGCTGGCAAGTGCCTTATCGTCAAGCGCTTTTACATAGTTTAAACGGAGCTTGGGTAATGTGATAGGTTCTGCATCGTTCAGATAGACGACTTGGAGGCACCACAATGCAATACTCATTAAGACAAGAGCAATACTTTTCATGAATAATCGGCTTAAATATTTAGTGCAGTTTGAGTGTAAGCAATAAAAAAGCCATCTCAAAGAGACGGCTTTTTACAAACCACAATTATTAAAACTACAACAATCAATTTATCATTGACTTTCTCTTATATATCTTGTTACAGCACGAAACTGTTTTAAATTTCTACTTCTTTAACGTCTATTTACCAACTTGTAAGCCAAAAAATTTCAATAGACTGATTTCTAATAATTTATAAAATACTTTTCGCTTAGGTAACCGTTCGAATCTGTGCAGTTTTTTAAGTAAAATGTACGTAAATGTACAGGTATATAGAATCTTATTTGGGTATCTGCACTACAATTATCAAAACGTTTACGCTAGTATGTTGCTACGCAATGATTAAGCGATTTTGGGTTGATTTTGTTTTAATACGCTCAACGGAGTAAACCCAAAGGAAAGGGTATTCATCGTTTGCGGACGAAGATAAACTCGCCTCCTTCGTGCCCGGTACCGTTAATAGGGCCTTTAATGGGTACTTGTCCGTTCGGACTGTTATCAATCACGATTTCCCGTATCCGATGGAATAAACGGTCGGCAGGTAAGTAAATGTCTTTGTTTCTACGTAGTGCCGAAATTAAATAATCGAGAAATACGCTTTCATCGGGAACGATTTGGTCAAAATTACCACTTACAATAGCCGACCTGCTTTTGTAATTATAAAGTTGCTCAACCGCCTTCGGAACTCCTTGCCCAAGGCTTCGCGAAGAAAACAAAGCACCGCTAAAACAAGCATCAGCGATTATTAAAGTATGTTTAGATCGAATTGCTTTTACGTAATCGTGTAAAATACTATTGCTAAACCAAGTTGAGCGGTTTTCTTTTTCAGCATCCGAAGGAAGCCAATACCCTATGTTAAGCCGAGAGTCCCACTCACCATGACCCGCATAAAAAATAAGAACGTTATCAATGCTAGATACTTTTTTTGTTAACTCTTCGAGAGCTTCAATAATTTGAGTTTGAGTAGCATCTCTCAGGATAACAATGTTATCCGGCTCGAACGTATAGTAATTCAACAAAGCGTCTACAAAGCGATTGGCATCTTTAACAGGGCGAGCCAAATCTTGAATAGCCTCGTCTTGGTAAGTAGAATTACCAATGATGAGCGCATAATTTTTACTTTTTACTACAAAATCGCTTAAGTCGAATTCAATTTCGTCGCTCTCAATCCCACGGAAACTTAAATCCCAATTATATACTGGTGAGGAGCCCTCTAGGGTAATATCCTGGGCAGACCCGGCGATGAACCAGCACATAAAAAATAGGGTAGCGAAAATATGAATGCCGTACTTCCTCATTTTTCAATACTTACTTTAAAATGAAAAACTTTTTTTTGAATAGTTTCCAACGAAAGGATATACATGCCTTGCGGAATATTGGTTACGTTGAGTTGCCAAACATCTCGGTTAGTATAGGCAGTATTTTCTTGTTCCAACACACATTTACCCAATAAATTCCACATTTTTATTTTAAGAACTGGGATTCCATTCGATTGTATGTATAGTTCACTTTCTGCAGGGTTTGGAAACACGGATATATTCTCTACTTCATGGGAAGAATGATGATGTGTTACGATATCGAATACTGTAGCGCCTATTTGGTTGCTATATTCCTCTACGGCAAAGTTGCAGTCGTTTTTAGCCTGTACTCTGTAGAAATAGGTTACATCGGGCAGCAAACTGTTCCGATCTGTATACTCTGTAATGCCTGCTGCTACTTCGTCAATAAGACGGAAATTGGCATCGTTGCCGTCGGATCGTTCGATTCGAATACTGGTAAAGTTGTTCAAGTTGTTTTCCCATTGAAGCCGTATAGCACCGGGCAGTACATCGGCGATGCGTAGGTTGGAAGGCTTGGGGGGCAATACACAAAAAAATGCACCACTGTTTGCAGTGCCCGCAGGAGTTTTAATACTAATTACACCCGTAGAAGCGCCTTCGGGTACTAACGTTCGAAGGGTGGCATCGTCAAGTACTTCAACATTTGCTGCAATATTGTTCGAAAAAATAATTTCAGACGTTTGTAATAAATTTTCACCTAAAATAGTAATAGGTGTTCCTACACCACCACTTAATGGTTGAAAAGACGAAATGATTGGAGGAAGTGTAACGGAAATTGCCGAGGAAAAAGATGAGGTATTCCCTTTTTCGTCGGTAGAGGTTGCCGTAACAAGATTCCCTTGAGCAAAAGGGACTAATAATTGCCAATTTCCTTCGTTATCGGCAACAGTACTTCCTTTGAAAATCCTCCCTTGCTGGCCAGTACATGCATCGTCAATATATACATGAACTCGATGATTAGGAGAGGTTATCCCAAAAACCCCGTTTTCTAAAGCGAGATTGACTTGCGGAGGCAATTGGTTTTCATTGCCTCCTGTGGCGAGCGAAATACCTTCAAGTTCGTTACAGTAAATGGAATTCCCTATAATTTGGTTTTGCTGGCTACTCACCCTTACACCATTTCCTTGATTAAATGCAATGATATTTCCTTGAGTAGCCTCTCCTCCGATTTGGTTATTTCCTGATAATAGCTCGATGCCATTTCCTTGATTAGGTGCTGGGCTGCGCGATTCTCCTTTTATGCCAATATAATTAGAGGTAATGATGTTCTGTGAAGAAATCGACTCTACCCGAATACCGACTTGCTCATTACCCGAAATTATGTTTTGCTGAATTCGATTCCTGTTTGAACCATTCCTCAATTGCATGCCGATTGAATTAGGAATAACCTGAAAATCGTTCGGGGTAATACCCAAATAATTTCCGCGTATATCGGTATTCAAAGAACCAAAAAGTGAAATTGCAGCTTCGGAACACGCCACTACGGTATTTTGAAGGATGGTGTTTTGGTCGGAACTATTGATATCGATCCCTACCTTAGTCCCCTGTACGGCATTTCCTTGGGGATCGATTCCAATAACGTTAGCTTCTACAGTACTTTTTATAACATCTTGAAGCAAAATAGCCGTGTCGCTGCCTATTATGATGTTGCCTTTGCCTACCCGCCCGATTTTCAGTTCATCCACGGGTAAAGCATTAAAAGTCAAAATGCCGAAGTTATCAAAATTTTGAAGCTGCAAGCCATAGATTTCGCAGCTATCATATAAAATTTGAATGCCTCTCCCGGCTTTATTTCCAGAGCCTTTGATGTTGCTGCCATCTAAGATTATTCGGTTATCTTCACTCCAACCTGGTTGTGTAGTACCGTCGAGTACAATAGGGGTTTCAAAAAAGTTTAAGTTGGAGTCTAAGGAAATAACCCAGGGAGGAGGTTCGGGAATGTTGAATCGAATAAAACTTTTATTGAAAAATCGGTTAGCTTGTTCAACGGCATCGCGAAGCGAACCTGGCCCGCTATCATGGGTATTAGTAACCAAAAAGTTAGACGACACATAAAAACTGTAGATATAGCTATCGGGGGGGACAAGATTAAAATCTCGGATTTCTACATCTGTGTAGGCATCAGGAAAAAATATCCATCCACCTAGTGATTGAAAACTACCTGTCCCTGTTTCTTTGCCTGCAATACCAATCGACGCCGAGTTGTTAGAGGCAGCGCCTTCTAACCTGCGGTACAAAAACTCAATCGTGCCATCTGATTCGTATAATTTTACTTGGAACGATACGCACGGCTCTTGTTCTAAGTGCCACCAAAGCACACTATCCCATTGTGCGATTAAAATTCTATGTGGGCTATTACCTACCGTTGTGTAAGAAAAAGATCCTTTTTCTAAACTTAGGTTATCCCACAGAGGGGCAATTACCGGCCGGTTTCCGCCGTTTTCCAACAGATTACCTGGGGTAGGAGCCTCAATGGGTTGCCCAAGAGTCATCCACCCATTCGTAGACGCCGAAAAAGAAGTGTAATTTTCTCCTTCAAAGCTAAATGAAAACCCAATGGGAAGGTTGTTATAAACGCCTTCATCAAGATTCCCAAGCACTTCAGGGTAGTTAACCGGTGGCAACGAAAAACTGAAAGTGATTTCTTCGAAAGCTCGTTGAAATGCCTCAAATTGGTAATCGGCAAACGATTGTGCATTGCCTCTGGGTTGAAATGCATACACTTGATTATTAGCCGGTAAACTCCGGAGATTGTCATCGCCAAACTGTCGTTCGGTTCGTAACGTCGGGTTATCAGAAGTATCAATCAAATCGACAAATACTGATAGCTCGGGCGCTGCTAATCCTATTTGCGCACTTACAAAACGAGCGTTTACATCTTCTGCTTTTTGATAATGAAATTCTACACGACCATTTTCATGCAATCTCATTTGAAAAGAAATAGCGGCTCCTTCGTTAAAATTGAGTTCAACGTTTTTCCATTGTGCAATAAAAATACGGTTTGGCGCTTCTCCTCTCGTTTCGTACAAAAAGCTGCCATCTTCTATATTTAAAGTTTCCCATAAAGGAGAAATAATAGGGCGATTAGGGGCTAAATCGAGTCGGCTGAACCGATTGGTGCCAAACGTAATATCTTGCCCTAGAATGGCCCAACCATCTACCGAAGTTGAAAGCTTTTCGTAAGTTTTCCCTAAGTATGGAAAGGGAAATCCAATAGGAATGCTGTTATAAAATCCGTTTTCTTGGCACCCTCCCGAAAAAGGCAAAATAGGTTCGTCTATTGCTATATATTCGCAATAGTCATAGTAGAAAGAATAATCAAGTATCTCTTGGGCTTTGGCTTTGGTTACAAAAACCGTATAACAGAAAAATGTTAACACGGCATAATAGATGCATTGTTTCATTGGCTTGCTGTCTGAAAACTTGAAATTGCCCCATAAGTTGTATTGCCCTCTGAGGTGGTAAAATATGCGCAAACTTGGTATCGCGTTGCCGGACTCAATTCTTCGAGCTGACTCGTGAATTCTTGTAGTAGTCCAAGATCAGTAAACTCTGTGAAATTATCGGAGAGGGAGGGAACTGCTCGCTCTGACCAACAATGCCCAAACGATACAATTGTATTTAATGTAATATTGATGCTGCCTTTAATCTGAGCAGAATGGGTGCTAATATTAAAAGCGCCTCCTGTCAATAGAGCTTTGGCAGGGTCTGCCGAGGTAGGTAAGGTGGTAAACTCGTTAACTGCTCCATAGAAAACCTCTCCATCTTGTATGGCATACGCTGCTACAAAATATCGTTGTTCGGGTGAAAGGTTTTGCAATACACTTAGAAATTCACCACGCTCGTTAGTAGCCCCTAGGCGTGTAATCCCAATATTATTTTCAAGGCTAGGATTGGGAGAAAGAGCCCAGCAATGCCCGTGTTCGTTTACCGAAGCTACTAGGTCGATTATTAACCCATTTACTATAGCCGAAGAACTGGTGATGTTGGTAGGAACACCGGTAACCAGCACATTCTCTCGAGCCAGTTCGCCATCGCAAGAAAATAGGATCAGACAAATAGTATAAATTCCATTTTTCACGTGTGCTTTCATACGAAGTTGATTTACCATTGAAGTACTATCCCGATTTCAGGAGCATTTGCGATTGCGTTATAACGCAATAAAGGGTGGACTCCAAATGCACCAGGCTGAATTCGTTGTTGTTCTTTTCGGTTTTGCATTCCTTGCCATGCTACCAAAACCATATCCATAACCCATATTGAAGCAGCCGTAACAAATAACGTATTACTTAATCGTTTTTGATTTTGCGCTTTTTTAAAAAAAGAGTCTGCTTGTTCAATATCGTTAGCAGATAAATAGGCATCAAAATTACGGTTTGATTGGCCTCTTAAGTAAAGCCCCGTACCTGCGATAGCATAGGCACTGAACCCGACTAACCAATAGGTATTGCCAGAGCGTACTTTGTAATCGCCCCATCCGGGGAAGAGCAACGAATAGCCAACAGCAGTAGGCCCTTGCAAAGCTAAAATTCTCTCTTTTCGTGCCTGCATATCTACTTTTGCTCTTACTTTAAATGCGGTATTGCTTCCGTCGAACTGAGGGAGTTCCTTCGTGTAATACCATTCAATTTTTTTATTTACTCCCGGAATTACCCCTTTCCCAACATTGCCTCCTACGAGTTCTAGCCGATCGATGAACGTTTTGCCGCTATCTTGCGATAAATATAAATCAACTTCATATTTATCGTGTTTTCCTTTTTTGATGAGCAAATCATAATACACATAAATACGGCGGTTTACTTTATCCACTTCGGCGCGAACTTGGGTAATACCTTGCGCCAAAGCTGTGGCTTGAATGCCTAAAAACATTAAAAACATACTACTACATAAAAAAAGCTTCATAAGCGCACTGTTGATTGTACAAGTTATCTTACAGAAATAACGCTTCATCGTTTAAAAAACATGCCCGAGCCAGGGATATTCTCTTCAGCATTCCATGCAGGATACCAGTAATGTTCTGTGCGTTTTTCACCGTTGGCATCGTAATCGTAATACAGGAGACCCAATCGTAGGGTCGACCAATCGCCATTTTGTTTTTCTTTTATATAAGAGATTGGAAAGGCAAACTCAAGGTACATGTTATCTTTTTTCCTGTTCGCTTCGATTTGAATGGTATCCGGAATTCGTTCGGCGTTGTATAAGGGGTTTGCTGCTTTGAAGGTACGCAGCAATGCCAACCACTCTTGGTTACGTCCTTCGCCGCTATTTTCGCTGCTGATGTGCTGAGGGCGAGCATCAAACCCAAGTAAAAGACCATCTTGCTGCCAATATGGGCCTTTTTCGTCGATATACCATTCATCATCGGTGATTTTCACGGCGATATAAAACAGAGAGTCATCGAAGGTAGTAGCAAACGAAACCTGGCAATCGCTTTCCCCTGTATAGTCGAAAGGGCTTCCTTTCATGCCTTGCAAGGGAAGCCAAGTTGCTCCTTTCCAATCGTCGAGATTGCCATCTACCCGTATAGGCGCTTGTGTACGAGCAACTTCATTTTTGAATAAGGGTGCAAAACGCACAATGTTTTCCAGTACGATTTCCGGTTGATTTTCTGCTAAATACGCAGCTTCTACTTCTACATGAAACGCTTCTTGCTCAATAAGATTTAATTGTTTTGGGTTTTCGATTATAAATTCAATTTGTTGTACATCGTTGGGCGGGATCACAACCGATTGTTTTTCAATCGCATAGTGCAACGTAGGGTGTGCAAAACCGTTGAGTTTTACATGCAACTCGCGGTCGGAGTCGTTCGTGATTTTAATGGTAGCACTTAGGGTCTCTTGCGTTTGGTTGGTGAGGTATGTTGGCTCAATTTTTACCGGGTACGGTCTGTTGCGTACAAAGTCAACCAATTCTTCAGTAACTACATTTTCATCCCAAATGCCATCGAGCAGCAAGTTGGCAAGTAAAGGGCCTTGGTCGGTCATAGTAACCCACACCACATGGTCAAACTCACCGTAGGCTGTCCCGCGCAATCGGCTTCCACCGCCGGTAGTAGCAAGGGCAATGTATTTCCCATTGTTACGAGTAGTTTTCCAATACCTATGATAATGCCCTGCAAATACGTTGTGGTTACGATCTTTTAAAAGAGCTTCTACATCTTTCCAACGTTTGGTGTTTTCTTGTACCCAAAGTGGCTGATGCATAAACACCAATGTCCATTTTACATCTTCGTTTTCTTCCAACACCTTTCGGATGTACTCATATTGTTCGTCGTCGATTGTGCCTCTGCCGGCACCTTGTAGGTTATCTTCGGAGTTTAAGCAAAGGAAAAGGACATCATTATACACGAAGTGATAATAGGTAACTCCGAACATTTCTTTCCATAAATCCTCCATCACCTGATTGGTGATGTCGTGATTTCCTGGAACATAAAAGAAAGGTGCTTGAAGGCTATCAATAAACCCTCGGAATTCTGCCCATTCAGCTTTCAGGCGTTCTTGATCTTCAGTATATCCTTCAATCAAATCGCCAACGCTCATGACGAACTCAGGGCGCAATAAGTTTAGTTTTTGAATTCCTTTCAGAAAGATACCCGAGCGGTGCCCGCCGGTACGGTCGGTTACAATAGCAAACTGGAAGTTTTGCGGAGCGTTATTCCACTCCAAGTTGTTCCATGGTTTTTGTTGAGTAGGAATGTCGATTATGACACGTGGTTGTTGCGCAAACCCTACGGCAGCCCAAAAGTTCACAAACAGCAATATTAGAAGTCGCTTTTTCATATCCATTGAATTTTGTGGTAAAATTCAATTTCAAAAATGGACTTTATCGAATTGCCAACATAGGATTAAGAAATCCTCAACTCACAAACGTTTTTTTAAAATCGCTTGGTTGATTTCTTTCACAAGCCAAGGTCCTCGGTACACAAACCCTGTATAAACTTGTACGAGAGAGGCTCCCACTTCCAGTTTTTCTAGGGCATCGGCAGGGTTCATAATGCCCCCTACGCCAACGATGGCAAAATCGCCTTGGGCTTTATCCGCTAAGTAACGAACCACTTCGGTAGAGCGGTGGGTAAGTGGTTTTCCACTCAGTCCACCATTTCCAATGTGCTGCAACCGCGGGGCAGCCGTGCGGAGGCCATCACGCGCAATGGTGGTATTGGTGGCAATCACTCCCTGAATGTTTGTATCTTTTACAATCCCCACGATGTCGTCTAATTGCGAATCGGTTAGGTCGGGTGCAACCTTTAACAAAATAGGCTTGGGTTGTTGCTGCTGTTGGTTTTTTTCTTGGATGGCTTCCAACAGGCGGGTTAATGGTTCACGCTCTTGCAAGTCGCGTAGGTTGGGAGTGTTGGGCGAACTGACATTTACCGTGAAATAGTGCACATGCGAGAAAAGTGCTTCGAAACACATGAGGTAATCGCTTTGGGCTTCATCGTTGGGGGTGATTTTATTTTTTCCAATGTTGCCTCCAATCACCACATCGGTTTTACGAGCTTTGAGGCGTTTCACCATGGCGTCTAATCCATCGTTGTTGAATCCCATGCGGTTAATCAGTGCGTGGTCGTCGGGTAGGCGAAACAATCGGGGTTTAGGATTGCCTGCTTGTGGTTTGGGGGTAACCGTGCCCACTTCGATAAATCCGAAACCAAATGTGGCAATCTCGTCAATAAAGCGCGCATCTTTATCGAAGCCTGCGGCCAAGCCTACAGGGTTTTTAAACCGAACACCGAAGACCTCGCGAGCCAAACGGTCGTCGTGCACATCGAATAAAGAAGCTGAAGCATGGCGCCATCCTTTCTTTTTTAAAAATTTCTGAAGGATATCCACCGTAAATTCATGGGCTTTTTCAGGCGGCATAGAAAACAGAAGGGGCTTTATGAGGTTTTCGTAAATCATAGGGTGGAGGCTTTGACTTCTAAATACAAAGATGTTTTGCAATTTTGCGCCTCCAAAATTACAAGGTTTTGCCGAGTTGCTCCGTGCCGAGCACCAGCTCTTTTTACAATTTCAGGAATATACGATGGAACCTATAGATTTATCGAAATATCACTATGATTTGCCCGAGGCGCACATTGCTAAGTTTCCGGTTACCCCTCGCGATCGGTCCAAACTTTTGCACTATGCCAATGGAACGCTTTCACATCATTCCTTTTTCCAACTGCCCGATTTGATTCCTGAGAACTCCACCTTGTTTTTTAATAACACGAAGGTGATTCCAGCACGAATATTCTTTCAAAAGCCTACCGGAGGGGTCATTCAAGTGTTTTTGCTGCATCCGGTCGCACCATCGGTGCATGTGAACGACGCCATGACCGTACAAGGCGAGTGTGTTTGGGAATGTACCATTGGCAACCTAAAGCGTTGGAACGATGGGCTAGAACTTTCCATAGAATTGCCCAATGGCGAAGGAATACTCTATGCCGAGTTGTTAGATCGCAGTGCCAAAACTGTACGATTGCGTTGGGATGCTTCCCTCACGTTTGCTGAAATGCTGGTACGGATTGGCGAAGTACCCTTACCTCCTTACTTGAACCGTGAGCCAATCGCTTCAGATAAGGAAACCTACCAAACCGTTTACAGTAAGCAAGATGGAGCTGTGGCGGCTCCCACTGCAGGCTTACATTTCACGAAAGAAGTACTTGAAAAACTGAAGAGTAAAGGTGTTGAACAGCAGGAGGTTACCCTCCATGTGAGTGCGGGAACATTTCAGCCTATCAAAGTCGAAAACGTTGCCGAGCACCCTATGCATACCGAGCAGGTACTGGTAACGAAAGAAAACGTAAAAGCATGCCTACAAGCTAAAAAGATTGTGGTTGTAGGCACTACGTCGATGCGTACGCTCGAAAGTCTGTATTGGTATGGGGCAATGCTTTGCCAAGCAAAAGATATTTCCCAAGAGATCCCCTTTAAAGTAGAGAAACTGGTCGCCTACGAAATGCCCCGCCCGTTGCCTTCGCGCCAAGAGGCATTAGATGCTGTACTGCGCTACATGGAACAGCACAATCTCGAACGCCTGGCAGGAGAAACCGGCATTTTCATCTTTCCGGGTTACCCGTTTGCTCTTTGCGACGGCATCATCACCAATTTCCACCAACCAGGCAGCACGCTCATTCTGCTCGTGGGTGCTTTCATAGGTGAAGATTGGCGCAAAATCTATCAATCAGCGCTTGCAAACGACTATCGGTTTTTGAGTTATGGGGATAGCTCGCTGATATGGCGGAATGCCGAGTAGCGTGTAAGGGTTTCAAATCTTTTAACAGCCCCTATTAATCTATTCCATCGGTTCTCCTGTTTTTTTGATAAAAAAACACATTCTCTAATAACTCCGACAAAAACAGTGAAACCATGAAAAAACAACTCGTAACCATTGCTTTAAGCACAACTTTTGGATTTTTAGGAGCTTATTTGTTTCAGGCTTCGCCCTGGTACCACCCACAACCTGCAACCCCGGCTATTAGCGATAGCGCAAAAAATGTGGCATTCACCAATTTGGCGAACCTACCCGCGCCGGCTGAAACTAAGACGGCTCGCAGCGCTTTAGCTGCCACCGACTTTACCATAGCCTCGGCGAAGAGTATGCCGAGTGTAGTGTACATTAAAACCGTTTCGGGAAGCGATTACGAACGTTACAGTTGGTTCGACTTATTTTTTAATGGAAGGATGAACGAACGCCGCGTTGTGGGATCAGGTTCAGGAGTCATTTTCTCGTCAGATGGGTATATTGTTACCAACAACCATGTGATTGAAGACTCCGACCAAATAGAAGTGATTCATAATAAAAAAACATATGCTGCGATGGTGGTAGGCACAGATCCTTCTACAGACCTCGCCTTGTTAAAAGTAGAAGCCCAAAACTTGCCCGCCATCGCAATTGGGAAATCGGCAGAAGTAGAAGTAGGCGAGTGGGTACTTGCCGTGGGGAATCCGTTCAATTTGGAATCGACCGCTACGGCTGGTATTGTAAGCGCTAAAGGTCGCCGCATCAATATTTTAGAAGATATTTTCCCTATCGAGTCGTTCATTCAAACCGACGCAGCCATTAACCCAGGGAACAGTGGGGGTGCCCTGGTGAATACCGAAGGGGCACTAGTGGGGATCAACACAGCAATTTTATCGCGCACGGGCTCATATGCCGGTTATGGATTTGCTGTTCCTTCAGACATTGTAGTGAAAGTAGTGAACGATTTGAAGGCTTACGGCGAAGTGCAAAAAGCTTTTCTCGGAGCGGATGTTGTAGATTTGAATGAGAAAATTTCAAATGAACTTAAGCTCGATAACCTCGATGGCGTAGTAGTAACCAACGTAGAAACTACCGGAGCGGCAAGCAATGCAGGACTCAAAGCCGGTGATGTTATCATAGGATTGAACGGGGTTCCTATCCAATCGAAAAGCAATTTTGATGAACAGATGAGCTACTACAGCCCCGGCGATGTGGTAACCATAACCTACACGCGGGAACGCACACAACAGACAACCTCGGCAACGCTAACCAATATCGAAGGAACTACCGGCATCGTAAAACGCAATGTATTTGTAGCCGATCGTTTGGGCGCTACGTTCGAAAGCGTCCCCAAACTCGAAAAGCAGCGGTTGGGCATCGAAAGCGGTGTTCGTTTGGTAGAGGTAAACCGAGGGCTGGTTTATAGGATGGATTTAGAAGAAGGCTATATCATTACCAAAATCAACAATTACCCCATCAACGATCCACAAGAACTAGCGGAAATTTTGGAGCGCATTCGTGGACGTGTTTTAGTAGAGTTTGTAAACAACGATGGGCGCACACGGGCCTATTCTTATGCATTTTAAAACTTCCTGACGAAGTTCCGTCGGTTTCATATCTTTAAGCGGTTTGCGATGGTTTGCAAGCCGCTTTTTTATGATTCACCAGAAAACATTTCAAAATTTATCAGAAAATTATGCAACACCTACGATTAACACTATCTCTTTGCGTACTCGCTGTATGGGCTTTATTCGGTTGCCAACCCGCCGAAGATTCGAGCCAGCAGTATGATATGGTCATTAAAAATGGAACCATTTACACCATGGATTCCCAAATGCCTAAGGCGGAAGCCGTAGGCGTGAAAGGAGGCAAAATTGCCTTTGTAGGCAGTGCTGCCGAAGCGGAAAAGGGCATTTCCGAAACTACGAAAGTCATCGATTTACAAGGAAAAACCATGACGCCCGGTTTTATTGAAAGCCACGCGCACATAATGGGAATTGGGTATAACCGAATTCAAGTCGATTTGTTGAGCACAAAAAGTTACCAAGAAGTAATCGACAAAGTTGCCGAAGCGGTAGCTAATGCTCAACCCGGCGATTGGATTGTTGGGCGAGGTTGGCACCAAGATAAGTGGGATTCAATCCCTGGAAAAGTGGTAAAGGGCTTTCAAACGCATCATGCCCTAAGCGAAGTATCGCCAAACAACCCAGTGTATTTGAAACATGCTAGCGGACACGCCGCCCTAGCCAATGCCAAAGCGATGGAAATTGCCGGTGTGCAGCTCATCAACCCAGAAAATATCGAGCAAGCCGAAGTAGAGGGGGGCGAAATCATCCGCGATGAAACCGGAAACCCTACTGGTATTTTTAACGAGATGGCACAAGGGCTTATCAGCAAGCACATTCCCGAAAGCAACATGGAAAGCCACGAGCGAGCCTTAGCCGCTGCCATACAAGAATGTTTGGAAAACGGAATCACGAGCTTTCACGATGCCGGTGCCGATAGCCTTGCCATTGCTACTTTCGAGAAGTTTATACAAGAAGAAAAGATGCGTTTCCGCCTGTACGTAATGCTAAGCAGCCGCGATTCCCTTTTCTTGGAAAGATGGTTTGAAAAAGGGCCACAAATTGGCATGGGCGACGGACGCCTCACCATCCGTTCTATTAAACTATATGCCGATGGGGCGTTAGGCTCGCGTGGAGCTTGGTTGCTGGAACCTTACAGCGACCTGCCTGGCCATACCGGCCACGAAACTACCCCAATGCCTTATATGGAATGGGTAACCGAAAAAGGACTCGCCAACGGTTTTCAGGTATGTTCGCACGCTATTGGCGACCGTGCCAACCGCGAAATTTTGGATATGTACGAAGCTGCCTTCAAGGCGAACCCTTCGGCAGCTACCGACCACCGCTTCCGTATCGAACATGCCCAACACCTCGATGCTGAAGACATCCCGCGCTTTGCCGAACTCGACGTGATTGCTTCCATGCAGGCGATTCACATGAGTTCTGACCGCCCATGGGCAATTGACCGCCTCGGGGAAGAGCGGATTAAAGAAGGGGCTTATGTTTGGAAAAAATTACTCGAAAGTGGGGCAAGAATTATCAATGGCACCGATGCCCCGGTAGAGCCAGTGAGTGCCATTGCAAGTTTCTACGCATCGGTAACGCGCCAAACCTTGGAAGGCACGCCCGAAGGAGGCTACGAACCCGATCAAAAAATGACACGCGAAGAAGCGCTACGCACCTACACGCTCTATGCTGCCTATGGCGCATTCGAAGAAGACACCAAAGGCTCAATTGAAGTGGGAAAATACGCAGATTTTACTGTGTTTTCACAAGATTTAATGACGGTGCCTGACAATCAGATTTTAGATACTCAAGTCGACTACACCATTGTAGGAGGAAAGGTAGAATACCAACGGGGAGAGTAAGAGCTTATTAGCCATAAAAGAGGCTGCCTTTCTGTACGGTAGCCTCTTTTAAATTTCTATAACATCACTTTTTTAGCAGGAGGCAGGCTTTTTCCACGCATTCTCCTACTTTTGCCGCATTGTAACTATAATTATTGAAAGATGAGTGCTTCAAAAAAAGGAATGCCTTTTACCAAAGAAAACTATAGGATTATGCTTGCCGGCATCGGGCTAATCATCCTAGGGTACATCG
>CAYMYI010000007.1:52613-62879 GCA_964394585.1 uncultured Roseobacteraceae bacterium | reverse complement strand
TCTTTCTTCGTGCATGGGTTTTTCGTTCACGTTTACAGGAGCTAGCCTCGATCCTGCCATTAAAACCTTTAGCGTACAACAATTTTATAATGAAGCCCTCGATGGCCCTGCCAACCTCAACGTTCGGTTCACCGAATCCTTGAAAGAATATTATCAGCGAAATACCTCGCTCAAAATCGTAAGCACTAACGGCGACTTAGAGTTTGCCGGTAAAATCTCTGGGTATGTCGTAGCGCCAGAAGCCGCAGGGGGTGGAGAGTTGCAAAATGCGCAGTTACAACGCCTAACCATCACGGTGAATGTAGAATTCATCAATAACTTCGACGACTCCAAATCGTTTACTAAAGATTTTTCATTCTTTCAGCAATTTGATGCCAACCGCAACCTCACCGATGTGGAAGATGAGCTTATCGAAGAAATATTCGACCAAATCATTTTCGACATTTTCAATGCAACTGTAGCCGATTGGTAGGCAATCGCAAAAAATTGCTATATTCCGTATTCGAACCGAATGTCAAACCATCAAAACAAACCACGGTGGATTTAACCAGACTCAACGAACTTATCAAAAATCCAGATGCAGTCTCCACAGAAGATGCAAATCTGCTCAACGAAATCTTAATAGAGTACCCGTACTTTCAAGCGGCGCGTTTACTCTTGGCTCACGCTACCAAAGATTCTGAAAACATCAAAACTGCAGCTGTATACACAGCGTATCGCTCAGTACTCAAAAAAGTAATCAACCACGAGTTTGACCCCGAGGTTAACCTGCCCAATCTGAATAATTTAGACCTCTCGCAAGATGATTTTAATGCCTTAGAACATCTTTCCGAAGAGGATTCTTCTACTACTGTATTTGAAGAAGAACATAGCCTCCCTGATGAAGAACCCATGCCTCCACTCGAAGATGTTGAGGCAGAATCATCGGTAAGTACTTCAGAATACATTGAAATCGAAGATGAATGGACGTTTGAGCCAGCAGCCCCTGAAGAAAGCCACGCTGAAAACAGCTACGATGATTTGCAAGAAGCCAAGACCAGCGACCACACCGAAGAAGAGGATTTTCCAACATTCCAGGAGGTGCAATTTGATGAACCAGCTTACCTGGCTGATTCTTCCGATTACGAAGAACCAACTTCCTCTTTTGACACGAACGACGAAGACGCTGACGAACTCCCCATTGCTGACCCGTTCGCCGATGACCCAGAAATACCTATGAGTGCCGATTACCAAGAACTCATGGCAAGCTTAGAAGCACTTCGGAAAACCCGCGAACGCAACCAAGAGGAAGAAGAAGAAAATGCCGCACGCCAGAAATGGCAAGAAATGATGCAAGCCGAAGAAAGCAAAGTGCAAACCGAAGAACCCAAAAATGAACATGTAGATCCTGAACCCCCTGAAGAAGTAAGATTTCCGACAGCAGAAAAAGAAACACCCACGTCCTCCCCTCCTGCAACCCCAGAAGCTAACACACTAGGCAACGAATCTATACCGAAAACCGAGCGTTTCAGAGCAAGTGAGCATGCTTTTGCAATCGATGCATTCCTAGAAGAATATGAAGCTGAACAACAAAAGAAGACGAAAGAAGAAACAGATACATTTTTAGCTCCTGAAAGCAGTTTTTTCGCCCTCGACGACTTATTGAACTTAACCGATGACGATACAACAAATACTACTACGAAAAGCGAGCAACAAGCCATCATTGATGCCTTCATTGAGCAACAACCTCAGATAAAGATGCCAACATCCGCCGAATCCCTCAAAGAATACACTCCGCAAGAAGATTTAGCGCGGCACAGTGTAGAGCACAGCAGCATGGCAGTATCTGAAAACTTAGCGCAAATTCTTACCCGACAAGGAAAATTTGGGAAGGCAATCGATATATATGAAGCCTTAATTTTGAAATATCCAGAGAAAAAAGCGTACTTTGCGGCTCGAATTGAATTTTTGAAAAATAAGCAATAGAGATGGTAACGTTTTTAGTAGTATTGATTCTGTTTATCGCGATTCTGCTCACATTAGTAGTGTTGGCGCAAAACTCAAAAGGTGGTGGTTTAACCGATGCCTCTGGTGCAAGCCAAGTAATTGGTGCTCAACGCTCTACCGATTGGATTGAAAAAGCCACATGGGTGCTTTCTATCGCGATGTTTGCTTTGTGTTTGCTTGTAAATGTTTTTATCGAACCAACTACAGCAAACGCAGGAGCTAGCTCGCCTAACATTGAAAGAGCCAAGCAAAGCCCAGCGGCAACGATTGCCCCTACTCCTTCTACAGGCGAAGAAGGCACTGAAGCTTTAACGCCTACTGAAACAACAGAAGACACCAATGGCGAGGGTGGTTTGTTCGAAGAAGAAATCTCAGGTGAAGAAAGCGAAGGCAACTAACCGACAAGATGATATCAGAAAAAAGCCCCGAAAAATTGAATTTTTCGGGGCTTTTTTCTATCCAAGTAACTTTTTTGCATCTGCATTATCCGGGTCGTGTTTTAGCACCATTTTAGCATACTTGGCAGCTTCGCTATCAGTGATTACACCATGCTGATGTAACATCATAGCGTACTCTTTTAGGGTCCAGTCAGCAGGGTTTAAAGCAATCGCTTTTTTGATATGAACGTATGCCGCATGAGCAGAATGCGCAAACTGATTCAACGATTCTGCCAAAATTACTGCAGCAGCGCGGTGCCAAAAGCTCGTTTCATGTTTCAGCAGCATGTAACTGATAAAAGTGTATGTAAGCACATCGGTTCTATCTTCTGCCAACGAGTGCAGCGTAGTGATGATTCGATCATCGTCTATTTTTTCATGGATTAGCGCTTCGGCGTCATCGAACTGCTGCTCGATAATCAACCGAGCGAGTTCGTCATAATGGGGATCTACAGTAGGGTTGCTCATAGGGTTTGTTAGTATCTTTATTGAAACTTCTAATAAGATAACAATTTATCGGTTTCATTATTTCAAAACAAAAAAGAAACTCCAAGAAAATGGATATTTTAATTCGAAATGCCACAGAGCATGATTTACCCGAAATTATCACATTTCAGTTGCACATGGCAATGGAAACGGAAGACTTAATGCTCGACAAGGAAACACTCTCAAAGGGAGTGCACAATCTTTTCCACGATAAAGCCAAAGGGCTGTATTGGGTTGCCGAGGTGGACGGAGAAGTAGTAGGCAGCTTGATGACCAACTTCGAGTGGAGCGATTGGCGCAATGGGCAGGTGGTTTGGATTCAATCGGTATATGTAAAGCCAGCTTTTAGAGGGAAACGCGTATTTTCCAAAATGTATAATCATCTGAAACAATGGGTAGTAAATCACGACGATTTGAAAGGGCTTCGACTCTACGTAGAAAAAACCAATAGCAACGCCCAACGTGTATACGAAGCGCTAGGCATGAGTGCCGACCATTACATCTTGTACGAGTGGTTAAAGTAGTCTTATAAATTGTTAAAGCATTGAGCGCTTGCCCTATGCCGCTTTATTTTGCCGCTTGTATTCTAGATTGATAATCATTTGAAACTGTTGTTGCCTTCATATCGACTGTTGCTACTCAGCGCACTTTTACTCGTTTCGTTAGGAGCTTGGAGCCAAGATAAACCCACCGAAAAAAAGAAGAAGAAACCTGACTTAGAAGAAGTAGACCCCAATGTGCGACGCCGAGTACCTGAAAATGCCAACCGTAATGTATTAAACGATACTACTCAACGTAATATACGCGGACGGGGGCAAGGTATTTTGGACGATACTACCCAAATTTTGTATGGCCCCTCTACTACCGAATATTTTTATGTTAGAAATTGGTTTCAAATCGATACCATACGCTACAAAACCGACACGAGCATTGTCAATTTTCAGCGGTATAATTTCCCCTCGCGGAACGACTACCTCTACTACGATTTAGGAAATGTAGGAACACCGCTCAATGCTTTCTTTTTCGTATTCCCCGAAACACTAGGGAAACGGCTAGGGCAAGATGCCATGAACCCACATACCATTCCCGAACACGAGTTCAAATATTACAATACTCGCTCGCCCTACTCCGATTGGTATTATGCACAAGGAGGTAGTGGCCGTGCTGTGGTTGATATCAACATGGCGCAAAATGTGACCCCAGATTTTAACATCGGTTTCCGATACTTTCGGTTGAGTTCACGGTTTATGCTAGGGCAACGCCCTCAACAACGCAACAACTTACAAGGGCAACGCGAAAACTTCCATTTACACACCAATTTTAGCACGAAAAACCATCGATACCGCCTTTTAGCACATTTCAACGCCATGACGCACAACCTGCAGGAATCTGGCGGAATCGATTTTGATGTAGTTCTCAACGATACTACAGGGATTTACGATTTATTTGAACCAGAAAACCAGGGACTGGTAACGAACCGCCTTACGCAAGCGAACTCCATGAAAATCCGTAGGCGAGCCTATCTCTATCATCAGTTCTCGCTACTTGATTCATCTGACTTGCTACAACTATTCCAAGAAGTGAAGGGAACTACCGTGCAATACCGATACACCGACGATGCCCCTCAACAAAACATTGATTTTTACCCTTTGCCTTTCCCTAGCGATTTATCAAGAGGATACCATCAACTGCGCTACGAGGAGCTCGATGTGCGACACGGTGGAAAAGGACGCCTAGGTGTTTTGTTTTATGCGGGCTGGGGGCGCAACCGCCAATATGCTCAGAGCACGGAGTTTGAAAATAACATCAAACTTCCCATTACCTTAACTCCAGATAACTTTGCAGGCTTTGAGCTTGCCTACACCCTAGGTAGCGACTCGTCCGCCTGGCAAACCAAGGCAGAACTACACGCTGAAAACCAACTGAATGGCGAAGGGCAGCTCGTCCGCGCAACACTGCATAACCAATTTGGAGAAGTACGTTTCCAACGGGGTTCGTATGCTCCAACGCAAATGCAAACCTATTACATCGGCGATTTTTTTCAGTGGGAAAACGATAACTTCGCTAACCAAGAAGCCCAACAAGTACATGCTCGTTTGCGCTTACCCAACCAACGCTTTGCCCTATCGGTACATGGCAATGCCACTTCGTTACAAAACTATTTGTATTTTGATACACTCGCACTTCCTCGGCAAGCCGAAGAAACCCTAAGCTATTGGCAAGCCGGAATCGACTTCGACGTGAAATTCGGCTACTTCCGCCAAATTGGTAAAGTACTCTACACCCAAACCGAAGACACTACCCTACTTCGCATGCCTGAGTGGCTAATCAATTACCAGGTTTTCTTTGAAAAAGATGTATTTAAAAATGCAATTTTTGTACAGTTAGGGCTCGATTTCCATTGGAACTCCACTGTGATGGCATTAGGCTACATGCCGGTAACGCAACAATTCCACTTACAAAACCAATACGAGGCCGGAGGGTATCTACTCACCGATTTATTCCTCAACTTTAGGTTAAATCGGGTATGCATGTTCTTTAAAATGACCAATCTGCTGCAAGGTGCATTTAGTAAGAGAGGGTACTACACGGCCCCGCACTATATGGCACAACCACGGGAGCTCGAATTTGGCGTTCGCTGGTTATTGTTCGACTAGTGCGTATTTTGGCAGTCAATATCCTCACCTATTATCATTCTTCATTTAAAGCCTTAAGAACCATGCGAGTGTATGCCATCTTCCTACTTTTCTTGCTGATTGCCCCCTCGGTAATTGCCCAAAAATTTTTAGTAATCGACCGCTACGGACTAAAACAAGAACGCCTACAAGTAGGCGATAAGATAAAATTTAAGCAAGTAGGAAACCCTGCAGTTTTTACCGATTACATCGTTTTTTTGAAAGATACCACCCTAATTATCGCCACCGATAATTTTGAAATACCTCTGAACGATTTTGAAACCTTCTACTTTCAGCGCGGCGTGCCCACATTTCTACAATACTCCGGTATGTTTGTAGGCGGTGGCTTTCTGTTTGCCTCAGCAGTATATCCGTTGGTTTCCGATGCGCAGTACGACCAACGCGAATCGTTTATCATCGGCGCAAGCTTCTTGGTGATGTCGCAAGCTGTCCGTTTTTTTAAATGGAAAAAATACCGAATGAACCGCCGTGCACGCGTTCGCATCATCGATACTACCTTTCGGTAATTTATTGCAAGGCTGGCGATTCCTATGGTGGATAAGGTAATCCGCCCACCAAAAGCCTGTGTAGCGTTTTATAGAATTCGCCGTAATTTTAGCCTGTAATTGAAAACAAACCCTACTTGGGAGCTTAAAAACCAGTATAAATTTCCTAAAGCACTATATTGATACAATATCTTACCTAAAACACCTACTCTAATGAAGCATCATAACATATGGGTTGCCTTTACCATTTTATGGGCAACCTGGGCAAGCATTCCCACATTTGCACAGAAAACTAAGTATGCCGATATCCAAGAAGCGTTGTACGCCGGTTGGCAATTAGCAGGCTCCAATGGCCCGGCTAGCGTGAACTGGATCGACGGCGGCAATCGCTTTTCTTATTTAGAAAGTAAAGGAAAAGAAGGGCAAGAAATCCGGTCGTATGACCCTAAAACGGAAGAAGATGCACTCATTTTTGAAACAAAGGGCATGACCTTTCCCGGTACTTCAGCGCCTTTTGAGTTCAGTTCGTTCCAATGGTCAGAAGACTCGAAATACATTTTATTTCAATCGAATTTTCGTCCGGTATGGCGCCGTTCAGGAATTTCCGATTATTATTTCTTTTCCAGGGAAGATAAAACGTTGCAACTCGTTGCCAAAGATGCCCAAACTGCTGAGTTATCGCCCAACGGAAAAATGGTAGGCTACGAGCGCCAGGGAAATCTTTTTATTTACAATTTTGAAAATGATAAAGAAACACAGTTGACCGACGATGCCGCCGAGCATTTCTACAACGGCAGGTTTGGCTGGGTATACGAAGAAGAGTTTGGCTTAGCACAAGCTTGGAGCTGGTCGAACGATAGCCGCTACATTGCCTTTTGGCAATCCGACGAGCGCGATGTGCCTATCTTTCAAATGACCGACTATAGCGGAAAACACGCTTCATACCAAAAGATACCATACCCGAAAGTAGGCGATAAAAACCCTATTGTTAAAATTGGAGTAATTGATGTGCAAAGTGGCAACAAGCAATGGATGAAGCTCGATGTAGCCGATGGGTACGTACCCCGTTTGTATTGGACGGCACAACCCGGAAAACTTGCAGTAGTACACTTAACCCGTAAGCAAAATCAACTGAAACTTTTCTTTTTTGATGCTACCAACGGCGAGGGCAACTTGATTATGGAAGAAACATCTTCCAAATGGATTGATGTGTTCGATTTCTTTGCAGGCATTGAACATTTGTTCTTTTTCCCGAAAAACCTAGAAGAATTTTTTTGGGTTTCAGACCGCGATGGCTGGAGCCATATTTACCGCTACAACTATGAAGGCGAACTACTTAACCAAGTTACGCAAGGTGAGTGGGAAGTAACCTATGTGCATAGTGTAAATGCCACTGAAAAAACGATTTATTACACATCGACTGAAGTATCACCCCTCGAAAGGCATTTATTTTCCGTTCGGTTCGATCGGAAGAAAAAGACACAACTCACCGAAGCTGCCGGGCGCCACGTAGTCGATTTCTCTCCAAATGGGAAATACTACCTCGACCGATACTCCAACATCAACACTCCCAAACAAGTGGAGTTGCGCGACATTAAAGGAAAGCTCCTGCGCACTATGGAAGCGAACACCTCTGTAAGCGAATTTATCGCAGGACGAGTATATGCTCCCCGCGAGCTAATGAGCTTTACGACTTCCGATGGGCAACAACTAGATATGTATGTGGTAAAACCCATTGGGTTCGATGCGTCGAAATCGTATCCGCTCGTGCTCAATATTTATGGGGGGCCTGGCGCACAATCGGTCTATAACGAATTCGGCAGCAATGGCTGGGAACAGTACCTAGCCCAAGAAGGCTACGTTGTGGCTAGTGTAAACAACCGAGGCAGTGGTGGCTATGGCAGTGCTTTTGAAAAGATTGTATACGAACAGTTAGGAAAATGGGAAAGCCATGATTTTGCTGAAGCTGCCAAATATTTGGCTTCGTTGCCCTGGGTCGATGGCGATTATATGGC
The DNA here is from genome assembly GCA_964394585.1 of uncultured Roseobacteraceae bacterium. GTDB lineage: Bacteria > Bacteroidota > Bacteroidia > Cytophagales > Flammeovirgaceae > CAYUJH01. The sequence continues at coordinate 54,774 of CAYMYI010000007.1, read as the reverse complement.
AATTCGGGGGCATAGCTACGGTGGATATATGTCGAGCTATACCATGCTCAATCATCCGGAGGTTTTTAAAGTATCGTTAGTAGGTGCGCCGGTAACCGATTGGAAACTCTACGATAGCATTTACACTGAACGCTACATGGGCTTGTATCCGGAGAACAAGGCTAATTACGAGAAAAGTGCAGCCACCACATATGCAGGCAACCTACAAGGGCAAATGTTTATTGCCCATTCTGCTATGGACGAAAACGTTCATATGCAAAATACAATGCAACTCATGCAAGCCCTGATAGATAACGGCAAAGATGCCGATTTGCGCATCTACCCGCCAGGGGCACACGGAGTTGCTTACAATGCGCAAAGCTATGTGCTGCTATACAAACAATACACCGATTACCTCAACCGCTTCTTAAAAGGCGAAAAGCTGAATATCGGTCGATAGATACTACAGGCTGTTCCGAACGACACCTTTTAATATATCGGTTTCTTTTCAGAACAGCTTTTTTTTTAACATATCCATATTTTCTACTGCTAAGCTTCTACTATGAAACATTTCACCTCCGTTCACGACGTACGCAGCATCCCCAACCTACTTGCGTTGGGCGAGCGCTTTCGGCAAGACCCTCATTACTACCCCGAATTAGGTAAAGGGAAAACTTTAGGACTTTTGTTTTTTAATCCGAGTTTGCGGACACGGCTTAGCACCCAAAAAGCTGGCATGCTGCTGGGCATGTCCGTTATGGTGATGAATATTGGTAAAGAGGGATGGCAGTTAGAGTTGGAAGATGGCACCGTAATGGACGGCGCTACCCAAGAACACATCCGCGATGCGGTAAAGGTAATGAGTCGCTATTGCGATATTTTAGGGGTACGCACGTTTGCGCAGTTACAAAACCGCGAAGACGACTACGCTGAGCAAGTGCTAAATGCCTTTCTGAAACATGCCAACGTGCCGGTTATCAGTTTGGAGTCGGCGATTCGCCATCCGTTGCAATCGCTCGCCGATTTAATAACGATTCAATCGTATAAAATTAGCCGCCCCAAAGTAGCTGTTAGCTGGGCACCTCACCCACGCGCCCTGCCACAAGCGGTTACCAACTCTTTTTTAGAGTGGATTCGGCATACTGATGCCGAAGTGGTACTTACCCATCCTAAAGGCTATGAGTTATCCGAAGAGTTTGTGGGCGATATTCCTGTAACGCATCGGCAAGAAGAGGCACTAGACGGTGCTGACTTTGTGTACGTTAAAAACTGGTCGGCATACCAAGATTATGGAAAGATATTGGAAAGTTCCTCAGAATGGATGCTTACCGAAGAAAAAATGAAGCACACCCGCAACGGTAAGTTTATGCACTGTATGCCCGTACGCCGCAATGTGATTGCTACCGATGCGGTACTCGATAATTCTATCATGCTCGAACAAGCAGAAAATCGGGTATATGCTGCGCAAGCAGTATTAAAAATGTTGCTCGATGCTCTTCTGCATGGTTAATACCGAAGGTTTTCAATAAAAAAAGTCCATCTGTTTTAAATAGATGGACTTTTTTGCTTTACAGCGAAATTATTAGCTTTTCTAGTTCTTCTCTGTTTCTATTTTCATTTCGTCTTTTACCTCGTTTCCTTTCGCATCAATTTCAACAATTTCGTAGCCTAAACGCTGTAATCCTTCTTTTACCGATGCTTTATCGCCCACCACCAAGATGTTCATTTTATCTACTGGCAAATTTTCTTTTGCCAAAGCATCAATTTCTTTTTTGGTAATCTCTTTAATGATTGCCGCCTGTTCTTGCACGTAGTTTTTATCTAAATCGTAAGTAATTACACGACGCAGAAAGCCTGCTTTTTGGTAAGGTGCTTCATAGCTACGTGCATCGCGCTGTCCAATAGATTGTTTCATGAACACAAGCTCATCTTCAGTGATTCCTTCGTTTTGATAGTCGGTAAGCTCTTTCATAATCTCGTAAACCGCGCTATCGGTAGCACTTCCTTTTACACCGGCGCTCACTACGAAAGGTCCCGGCTCTTCACTTCCTGAGAAGTACGAACGAGCACCGTACGTCCATCCTTTGTCTTCACGAAGGTTAAGATTAATACGACTATTAAAAGCCCCTCCTAGGGTATAGTTCATTAAATACGATTTGAAGAACTCGCCGGTAGCATCGTA